>CAYTSF010000041.1:0-3593 GCA_964440335.1 uncultured Leptospirales bacterium | reverse complement strand
GATGTATCCTTCACATACTCGTACCATACCGTGGGCTCGGAATATGTATAGGCAATTGACGCTGACCCTGCGGCCCTGGCCTTCTTCACGATCTCATCAGGAGTGTAATACCGCGACATGGCCTCCGGGTCCTGTGAAATTGACCAGTTCTGGCAGTAGGGGCATTTCAGGTTGCAGCCCTTTGTCCCTATGGAAAAAATTTCTGTTCCGGGGTAAAAATGATAAAGGGGCTTCTTCTCCATTGGGTCCATGGACATCGAAGTCACCTCCCCGTAATTAAGAGAGATCAGTGTGCCATTATGGTTCCTGCGGACGCCGCATACACCGGCTTTGCCCTCCATGATCCTGCAGTGGTGAGGGCACAGACCGCAAACCACAACATTCTTCTCCCTCGTATAAAACATGGCCTCTTTCTGCATATGGACCTCCGCAAAAACTGTTATTATGAGATATTTATCCGGCAGTCTCCTGTCTAAAGAAAGCTGTCTGCATAATAAAACATTGCCCATTACATGCTGCCCGAAAAGCAACACATATGAAATCAATTCCTCTTGACTACTATTGTAGCCAGATTATCATGCAGGGGCAAGTATAATAGCTGAATATAAAATTGAAAACACGCAGTGACTTCGGTTAAGGGTTCACTGACACAGGAGAACATCATGTATTATGCACTTATTATGGCTATCGGACTGGCAGGGGGCATAGCGAGCGGCCTTCTTGGAATTGGCGGTGCTGTAATTATGATTCCGGGGCTTGTCTACATTGCAGGATTCGACCAGCACCTTGCCCAGGGGACCACTCTCTGCGCCATGGTTCCGCCTATAGGGATTCTTGCAGCCTATGAATACCATAAGTCCGGTTATGCGGACATAAAAACAGCAGCCATAATTGCTGCTGTTTTTATTATCGGTGCCTATGCCGGAAGCAAGCTGGCTGTAAAAATAAATCCTGTCATGCTTAAAAAGATATTCGGGCTGGTACTGCTCTACATCTCTTTAAGGATGATACTGGGTAAATAACTTCAGGCCGGCAGCCCCTCCTTAACCTCAGCCTGTCCATGAGCATCTGCGGTATCGGATGAATCATCCCCCTTAGCTTTACGCTTTTCATAGGGCTTGATCATTTCACATTTGCCCTCGAAAACAACACCGTCAGATATAACCAGCTTTTTTGTCCTGACATTGCCATAGACCTTACCGCTGGCCTGTATCTCAAGCCTGTTGACTGCCTCAATGTTGCCATAGACTGTTCCCTTGATAATTACGGTATCGGCCTTGATGTTTGCCTTTATCATGGCCTCTTCGCCAATTACAAGATAATTGCCCGATGATATCTCACCCTCAAATTTACCGTTGATCTGCAGGGACTTCTTGAACGAAAGGTCTCCGTAGAACTCAGTGTTCCTGTTGAACACGGTTGAGATCATGCCTATGTCGTATACCGGGTTTTTATTTACCTGAATAACTTTTTTTGCCATTGAATATTTCCTGTGAGTAATTATTGGTAATTTACTTTACTGTCAGAATTATCAGCTCCAGGGGTTGTCCGGAATATCTTTTCCGCGAATACTTCGACAGAAGATGGTGAGACTACCGGACAACAGCACAGGTGCGGAAACCGTCATGCCACCATACGCGCCATGAGCCAATAGATTCCGGGCCTCCGGCCCATATAACACTATTCTTGTTAAAAAGCCCCGTAAAATTTATTTCTTCATTAAGCCGGGGATCAACACTGATTTCCTGAAAAAAAAAGTATATGAATTACTTTGTAGTCATTACGTATACGCCGTCCCAGTCATCCGGTGGCGGTGTCTCTTTGAAAGCCTTTGTCCTTTCAAGGTAGAGCCCTGACGGACCGTCTTCAGGAGCGACCTTAAGTGCCATTTCAAAAGCCTTTATCGCTTCATCCCACTTTCTCTGCTTGTACGCAGCCAGGCCGAGATTGTAATACTTCAGAAGTTCCTCTTTCTCCTTTGAGATCATAAATCCTCCGGAAAGATAGTATAATACTGCTAAATTAACATCTCAGTAATTTCTTTCAACAATAAAATTTATGAGATCGCTAATAATTGTAAGCCTGTCACCTGCGGGAAATATACTTAACCGGCTTCTTGCTGCGGCCGCAAAACTCCTTGCAACATCCAGTGAGTATTCAAAGGCCCCTGAATTTTTCACAAGGGATTTGACTTCGTCCCAGTCGGCAGCATCGGGGTCTCTGGCAAAATCCGTTATCCCTCTGCGCTCCTTTTCTGATCCGCTTTTAAGTATATGAATAAACGGCAGGGTAATCTTCCCGTCCCTGAAATCGTTGCCCACATCCTTACCGGTAGCTTCGCTTGTGTCGGCAAAATCGAATGTATCATCCACAATCTGGAACGCGTACCCCAGGTTGAGCCCGGCTTCATAAAGCGCAGTGCCTTCAGCATCGCTGCACCCGGCCTTGAGCCCGCCGATCTGGCAGCTTGTAGCCATGAGCCTGCCTGTTTTTCTTTCAATTATTGAATAATAGTGCTCCTCGGTTATGCGGTCAATGTTGGAGTACTCTATCTGGTACAGTTCACCCTTTACCATCTCCTTGGTGGCTGCGGCAATGGAATCCAGGATCCTGTGGTTTTTGTTCTTAACAGCAATATTCACCGCTGCAGAATACATGTAATCCCCTGCGAGCACAGCAACCTTGTCGCCGTATTTTCCAGGCACAGACACATCCCCCCTGCGAAGAAAGGACTTGTCGATTATATCATCATGGATAAGAGAAGCCGCATGGATAATCTCAACAGCAGCAGCAAGGTCAACAGCACCATCAGGAATATCTGACCACAGGCCGGAAGAGAGCAGCACCAGGGAAGCCCTGATTTTTTTGCCGCCGGCAAAAAAAAGGTGCATGACACTGCCGTCAATAATAGAGACACCTGTTTCAAGATGGCTTCTTATGCTTTCATCAACCCTTTCCAGGTCAGCCGCCAGAGGTGAAAGGATATTCTTTAAACTATTGCTCATATGGTTATTTCAGTCGAAAGTGCTCAGGCATTCGCGTCTTGACTCAAAAATTTCAAAAACCTTGTCGAGCATTGTGGTTTCAAAAAGTTTAAGCAGATTATCGCTGGCGATTATAAGTTTTATATCACCCTCGTTGTCCTTTATTTTGCGTTTGATGGCCACAAGAACGCCAAGGGCGGAACTGCATATATGCTTTACTCCGATCATATCTATACAGATGCTTACCTTGCCATCGTCGAGGCAGTCATTCAGCAGACCTTCAAGTTCCTCTGACTCGTTCTGGTCTATCCTTCCCTGGAGGACAATCAGTTCATAATTTTCACTGGAAATTCTTTCCATTTGTTGCTCCGGCATATTCATTAATAGTAACAGGTATCGGGCCATACGAGCCACCAGACCTGCAAAATCACTTCACAAACGAACCAAGAAAAACCCACTGGTGGATTTTCAAAAGACCGTTAATAAGACTTTTATATATTTATACCCATAATAAATTGGTATCCCACAATTGCTATTGTTCCCCGCCCGCCAAAGGCGGGCGGGGACCAAATAATTATATGTATATCAACATTCTGAATGGTATAAATC
>CAYTSF010000040.1:14056-24116 GCA_964440335.1 uncultured Leptospirales bacterium | reverse complement strand
CCAACTTGAAGAGTATCTCAATCAGTGAGGATTGATTAAGATACTCTTCTTAACGATATACGACATTGCTAAAAAAATCATAAACCGTTTTCCATGCTGATTTTGATCAATAATCCACAGTTATTCACTTGATATGTAGTCTTTAATTGACTACCTTGCATTATGTATAAAATCTTAATAAATAAGAAAGCACTTAAAGGCATGCAAAAAATGCCTTTGAAGATTAGTGAAGAAATGAACGTGCTTCTCAAAGATTTAAGAGACAAATGTCCAATCCTGAAAGAATGGCCAGGTTTCAGTGATCTCGGTGAAAATTTATATCACTGTCATTTAGCATACAAATGGATTGCCTGTTGGAAACATGAAAAGAATTCAATTGTTATAGAGGTATATTATGCAGGCTCACGTGAAGACGCCCCATATTAAAATAGATATTGAAGGTGACATACCACCGAAAGTTCTTTCTGTATTGAAAGAAGTTTATGGAAAAAAAATGAAGCTCATAAAAGATAGCGATGATGAATTAGTTGATGTTTTTGAATCTGACTGGTTCAAGGAAATTGACAGTAAATTGTTTCCCGGGAAAAATATGAAAATTTATCGCGAAATTCATAAAATGACCCAGGAAGAATTAGGAGAAAAACTTGGAGGAATTTCCAGGCAAAATATTTCTCACATGGAAAGAGGAACCAGATCTATAAGTAAGCAGAATGCCAAAGAATTAGCTAAACTTTTTGATGTCCCGATAGACAGATTTATTTGATATAAATAATAACAATCGTTTGATATACTGATTTAGCCACGTCATATAATAAAGTTTATGCGAAATATCCAGCCTGAATAAATAATTGACACTTTGAATATTATTGAATATTTTGTAAATATTTAGGAGGTAATACAATGAAAACGATAACAGTCCGGGTTGATGATAATGTATATAATATCTTAAAAAAAGCTGCTGATGGAGAAAGACGTACAATATCAAATTTTATAGAAAACGCTTCCCTGTCATATCTTACCAATGAAATATATGTATCTGATTATGAAATGGCTGAAATAATGAAAGATACTAAACTTGTTTCAGGAATTAAAAAAGGATTGGATGATGTAAAAAAGGGGAAGTATAAAATTGTTGAATAAATTTCAAATAGCAGAAACTGATACTTTTTCTTCAAAACTCGCCGATCCAAAGTATGGTAAAATCTATAAAAAGATTTCAGATTATGTTTATCCTCAATTGCGTGAGAATCCTTTCTTCGGGACAAATATTAAAAAACTCAAAGGAGAATTCGAAGGTCTTTATAGATACAGGGTGGGCAATTATAGAATATTCTATAAGATTGAAAATGATAAGATTTTAGTTATTATACTTGATATTGATAATAGAAAAGATGCCTATAAATAAAACTCTAGTATCAGTATAACGCATCTTATGCGCTTCACCCTTTACCGCTCGTTCGGGCTATGCCACATCGCTCATAAACCGCGCTACTCTGGTTAAACAAACCGGTACGAACCATTCATGACAGGGCAATACTTACTGCTTCAGGAGAATTTCAAGTTCACTGCGGATTGCTTCAGCTGCCTCAAGAGGTTTTTCCAGGGGAAAGAGGTGCCCGCCCGGAGATGTGCGCATTCTGAAACCGTGGCGTTCAGTAAATTTACGCAAAGAGTACATGTGCACCGCGTTGCTGCTCTCCCCGTAAATGATTGAACCGGGGATATTTTTTATTCTGCTGTACCTGCTGATGTTGTCTGGCATGGTCTGGAAGATTTTTACCTCTGTGGCAACATCGTATGTGAGCCTGTAGCCTTCATCGCACTTTTCCGTGCCGCACTTTATGTAATCATCAAGGCACCGCTGATCGAATGCGCGAAAAATCCCCCTGCTGTAAAAATACTGGCGCACCGAGTCCATGTCAGGCCATGTACTCCTTCTCGATGATGACTTCTCTGCGGGTGTGAATTTATCGGCAATGCCAGTGGCCTTCATTATCCTGAACAGGAGCCCCGCGCTGCCCCAGAAAAAGGGGGGGTCGAGCATGATGACAGCCCTGAAGAGTTCCGGCCGTTTATGCGCGGCCATGAAGGTGACAATGCTGCCGAGTGAATGCCCCACACCGATTACGGGCTGTGGGGATCTGCCCTCGACGTGGCTGATTATTTCGTCCGCCAGGTTGGACCAGTTGTTGTTAACAGGGTATACAGGGTTGTGCCCCAGCCTGTCAACGTTGATGATATTGTATTCACCGGTAAAATGTTCAAGCAATGCGGTGTAACATGGGCCGGGGAAGCCGTTGGCATGGGCAAAGTGGAGTATCCCCTTTTTACTTCTGCGGGGCATGTTACTCGATGCGGCCCCGTGTCTTCATTATGTAATAGAACACGGTGATGGAGATATATACGGTCACGTTGAATATGATGACTATGAGCCCCAGGATGTTTGATGTGCCGCTGCTGCCGAAACGGTTGTCTATGGCTGACAGTATGAGCGTGTATGTCATGATAATCAGGAAGGCGACAAAACTCCCTTTGAGAAGCAGCCTGACAGACTCGCCGGAAATTGTTTTTTTTGCCACAGCCTTGTAGCCCATGAAGCACGCAAGCATGATTATAGTAACAACGATATATTCAAGAATAACATAGTACATTTCAGCCCAGCCTTTCAGGATATTTTTTCAGGATAAATGTCTATACCATATTCCGGTAATAAGTCAAGTATTTTGTTTATGCGGCCCGGCCATGCTTTTAGGGATTATGACAGGGGACCTGTCAGAAATACGGATTATGGCGCTGAAAAGATATGGAGGTGTTCATGTTTAAGCCCGTGTGAGGTCCCGGTTCAGGGACTTCACACGCGGGCTGCGGCCTGTACTTAATTTTGACAGGAAAAGTTTATGCCTCATGGATGGTCCGCTTCAGCGATTCGAACTCCTCCTTCGTAATTTCACCCTTTGCAAGCCTGCCCTTCAATATGTCCAGGGGATTATCCCTGTTAACACTGGAGCCGGCAGTGTTTCTTAAAAACTTTACAATGAAATAAACTACCAGGCCGAATAACACAATGTTGAATATCCACATAAATAAACCTCCGCCATACATCATCGGGTGGTGCCACCCCGGGACATTAGCCCATGCGCAATATCCCGGAGCTGCGGATAGAGCCGCAGGAAGAACCATAAGAATCCCTGATATTATAAAAAGGATTTTCCCTGTTATTTTCATATTCTCACCCCTTATTGAATTTTAATGTTAGACCCCGCTTTTTACCGGAAGGTTCCATCAATATTTTTTTAATTAAAATAATTCAGCCATCCCGCAGTTAATGTCATTGACAAATAATTATTGCCATGCCTGAATCTATACATCTTAACTGATTACATTCACACGATTACCTCCCCGGATGGTGAAACCTTGCTAAGCCTCCTGAAGCTCGACATCCATACAATCATCGTTATGTTGTTTACCGGCAACTTCGCCGTAGTAATACTTCTGCTAACATACAGGAGCAGTGTATCAGAAAAACGTTCCTACATGTATTTCATATATGGCAGGGTAATGCAGTGCGCTGCATGGCCCCTGCTTGCTTTACGCGGCGACATCCCGGACATTATATCCGCGGACGCGGGCAACACCCTGCTGATTGCGGGTTTTGCCCTTGAGGCCCTGGCGATGAGCATTGCCGAAAAGTCCGGAAACCTGTATGAAAAAATTTATGCCCCGATTGCCGCGGCGGGCATCCTGTGCTTCTGGCTGTTAGCATCCACGCCTGGCATGCGCGTAGGGATTGCAAGCACTGTAGTTTTGCTGCTATTTTCAGTTGCATCGGTCGCTGTCCTCAAAAACTCCTCCGGCTCTCTACTGAAAAAAGCCATGGGGATTTTCTACCTGATCTTCTGCGCGATGCTTGCAGCAAGGGCGTACCTGGGTTTCGCATCCCATGGCGGATTCTCACTCATGTCGCCGCATGTTGTCCAGACCCTTAATTTCATGCCGCTGTATATCATGATGCTTGCCGGGGGACTCGGTTTTCTGCTGACACATAAAGAGCAGGAGGACATTCAGCTTTCAGAGAACGAGGAGAAGTACAGGACGCTTGTTCAGAAATCCAACGAAGGGATTATCATCATGCAGGATGACCTCTGTGTTTTTGCCAATCCACGGATGTGTGAAATGGTAGGGATCAGCCACGACAAACTCATAGGTGAAAAGTTCCCTAAGTTTATTTATCCCGATGACCTTGATTTTGTTTTATCAAATTATAAAAGCCGCATCGATAACCAGGAAACACCCGACTCCTATGACTTCAGGATCCTGCGCCCCGACGGCGGTATTGTCTGGATGTTCATCTCGGCCAAGATGATTACATGGAACGGCAGGGCCGCGGTCCTGGCCATGCTTACGGACATATCCGCGCGCAAGCAGATGGAGAGCGAGAAGGAGCGCATAATAGCTGAACTGCAGTCGGCCCTGTCAGAAACAGGTACACGCAGCGACATGCTCCCGGTGTGCGCGTCATGTAAAAAAATCCGCGGAGAAAATAACACCTGGGAGCAGATTGAAAAGTACTTCACGGAACACTACGGCATTGAATTCTCTCACAGTTTATGCCCTGACTGCGCGGCCAGGCTCTACCCCGAATACAAAAACAGGTTCTGACAGATCCCGCGCATCGGCTCAATGTGAACCGGGGCCCGGGGGCATCAATTCAGTTCTGTACCCTTACGAATTTCGCAATATCGGGTTCTGTTTCGTAACTCTTCCTTGCTCCGAGCAGCAGGGTGTCCTCTGTAAGGCTGACGATGGTTAATGTAACATCCCTGTCCTCATTCAGGTAGAGTGTATCGCCGGACTGGGAATAGGTGTATGTTCTGTCGTTGAAGCTCAGGGTGGATTCTGTAATAGTCATGATAAAATCCTCTTCACTGTTACACACCCCTGCCCTGTTGCAGCCTGTTCCTGTGCAGTGCCATGTCCCCACAATGCTTACTGCCGGTTTTTCCACAGGCCTGGTCTGCTTTGTATCGATTGTGTTGTCCTTAGTCATCCTTGCGCATGACAGACCCGCGAAAAGTATTAATGAAACTGCAAATATTGTTTTTCTCATCCTGCACCTCGTATAGTAGTCTTGTGTCCTTTCTTGTTTTTTACCGGGTCTAAGGAGCGGAGCCCCTTAAAAAAGCCCCCTTCAGGCTTTCTGAAGTTATCAAACGCCAGTCTGGAAATAAGTCTAATATTATTGTAGTTCCATACTACCGCTAAATCAAGCACTTTTTAAACGCGCTTGACAGCAGCCGGGATTAATGTGTTACTGTTTTAATTTCCACGGAGGTATGCTTCATGTACAGAACGAGCCGCATTATATTACTTGTTACGATAATCCTTTTACCGCTCATGGTCCAGGCAGGCAAAGATGACCTGATCAAAGTAACGTCAGACCCGCAGGGTGAAGAGCTTGTCCAGAAGTGGATTGAAACGCATAAGGCGGGTGATTCCTTCGAGGCCCTTGATTGCGTCGGCGGTGAATGCGTATCCTACGTCAGGATGACATGCTATTACGGAACAATAATCACTATACTTGCAGATACAAATAATACTTCCAATTTGAAAAACATTTACAAAGAGAAATGCACGGTTGAAGACCATTATATGGAATGGGTCGATTCTGAAGGTGACAGGGAATTCTCTCAAAGCGACTATGCCAATGACGGGAAGTGCACATCGGGCGACTGCAAAAACGGCGTGGGCAACTTTTCATACCTGAATAACTGCAAGTACATGGGCGGCTGGAAAAACGGCAAACGCCATGGCCAGGGAGTGATGATTCTTCCTGACGACGGCAGGTACTGCGGGGACTTTGTTAACGCTAAATACGAAGGGATAGGGACATACACCAATCCGGATGGAGAGGACTACACGGGCCAGTGGAAGGAGAGTAATTTTGACGGATTCGGCATACACGTTAAAAGCAGCGGCGAAAGCTACACCGGCAGGTTCCGGAAACACAAGAGGCATGGAGAAGGTACATGCTCGTACACAAACGGCGATGTTTATAAGGGTGAGTGGAAAAATGATAAAACAGATGGTCCGGGAACGATGCACTATTCAGATGGCACGCGGTATGAAGGGCAGTGGAAAGAGGGGCTGCAGGACGGAGAGGGCACTCTCTACAGGCCTGACGGTTCTGTTGATAAAAAAGGAAAATGGCAGAAGGGAAAGTTTATTGGCGATAAAAAATGAAACAGGCCTTCAAATCCATGCAAAGTATATTGAGCCGGAGAACGATTCCGTTGAAATGAGATACTGGCTAATACATTACAGATGGAGCATCGATGGTTTCAGGTATTAGTCACATAACACTTGTTGTTTCTGACTTGAAAAAAACCGCGTCTATGTTCACTGACATTCTGGGTGCAGAGGTTGCTTATGACAGCGGAGAGAATCATTATTCCATTTCAAAAGAGAAATTCATTGTTTTAAATAATGTATGGATTGCAATCATGGAGGGTGAACCCCTGAAGGAGCGGACATATAACCACATCGCATTTCAGATAACGGATGATGATTTTGTCCTGTACCAAGAAAGGATAAAAAGTTCAGGCCTGGAGATTCTTACAGGCAGAACCCGTATTCATGGTGAAGCAAGGTCAATCTATTTTTATGATTATGACAACCACCTTTTTGAACTGCATACCGGCTCTCTTGAAGAGAGGCTTAAAGAATATAACAGGCCACGGTGAAATCATTGACTTTTTTCATGCCAGTGAAATAATCACGTTGTAACATGAAACAGAACCAGTGAGGAAACCGGATGAGCGCACAGCTTCTTTCAGGTCTGCCCATAGCAGAATCCATACTAAGTGAACTTAAAACTGAAATTGAAACTTTAAAGTCCAGGGGGATCACACCCGGCCTGGGAACGATCCTTGCAGGAAGCGACCCTGCCAGCGCAGGTTACGTGCGCAAGAAACATGAAACCTGCAGTTCCCTGGGAATCGGGTCGTTTCATGCGGACATTCCTGAGTCCGCGACCCAACATGAACTCCTTGCAGCAGTAAAAAAATTCAATGCGGACAGAAACATCGACGCCTTCATCATCCAGAACCCTGTTCCTGCGGGATTCGACTTTAACGAGGCAGTAGAGGCTATTGACCCGCACAAGGACGCTGACGGCCTGCATCCTGCGAACCTTGGTAAACTGGTACTGCAGATGGATGGCCCGCTTCCATGCACGCCCGCAGGTATCATGGAGATACTGAAGTTCTACAAAATCCCTACAAGCGGAAAACACGCCGTGGTCGTGGGCAGGGGGCCAACGCTTGGCAGGCCCATGTCGCTTATGCTCTCGATGAAGCGCGAATACGCCAACGCCGCTGTCACTGTAGTCCACACTGGAGTGAAGAACATTGCTGACTACACTCGCACGGCAGATATACTCATCAGCGCAATCGGCGTGGCTGGCTTCATCAGGCCGGACATGGTAAAGCCGGGTTCGGTTGTAATAAGCGCCGGGATACAGTGGGAGGGGAAAAGGCTTATGCCCGACGTTGATGAAAGCGTGGGAGAGGTGGCCGGATGGATCACGCCGCGTCTTGGTGGCGTTGGCCCAACGACCATTGCCATGCTGCTGCGCAATACGGTGCAGGCCGCGAAGAGACGTGCCGGGCTCTGAGGATGGGCGAAGATGCTGAACATGCTGAGATTTTTTTTCATGCTCCTGGCAAAGGGATGGCGTTCCGGTTACGATTTCATCAGCATCACTAACAGGCGCTTCTGCAACAGCCCGAACAAAATCATTGGCTGGCATAAAGGCTTTCCGTCATATTACCTCATGTCACCTCCGCTCATGAGCAGCCCAGCGTCCAATTCCCTTGCGACCCGCATAATGAGCATCTACCAGTGGCGCAGGCTCCCGGACCTTGTGAGCATCGCAGTGACCGACAGGTGCAACTGCAGCTGCGAGTACTGCAGCTTTACATCAATGAAAAAAAATTCAAAGCCGCTTAACACGGACGAGTACAAGTCCGTCATAAGGCAGGCGCAACAGCTTGGCGTCGCAACCGTGAACCTTGTTGGCGGCGAGCCGCTCATGCGCGACGATATATGCGACATCATAGCTTCTGTCGATAAAGAGCTGTCACAGGTGACGATGTTCACCAATGGTTTCTTTTTAAAAGAGCGGGCCAGGGATCTGCGGAATGCTGGTCTAACATCTGTTATTGTGAGCATCGATTCCGCAGACCCGGCGGTTCATGACAGGGGAAAGGGGATGGACGGACTCTTTGAGCGCGCGCTCAGCGGAATTGCAGAGGCAAGGAGACAGAAACTTCTCGCGGGCATGTCATGCGTGGTGAAGCGCGATGACATTTATGACGGTAGCCTGGTGAAGCTTTTTGACCTTGCGAAAAAACTTAAAGTCAATGACATGATGATTTTTGATTCAATCCCCACCGGAAATTATTCAGCAAAGAAGGAGACGGCATTTTCACAGTCCGAACTCGATGATCTCATTAACCTGTGCGCTGCTTACCAGCAGAGGAAAGATTACCCGGGAATCCACCCATACGCATATTCAAAGAGCAGCGCAGGCATAGGCTGCGCGGGCGGCGTGAGCCAGTTCTACGTTTCACCATACGGCGATGTATGCATGTGCGACTTCAATCCCATGTCCACGGGCAGCGTGCGGAACGAGCCGCTGCATGTTCTATGGGACAGGTTCACAGAGAAGGGGATCATGTGCAGTTCACTTTCAGGCTGCAGGGTCAAGGCTGGTTCAGCAGTAAAGATCAATGCAGCCAAAGGCGCCAGACGTGACTGAGCAGTTTATCAGCTCGACAGAATCCTGGTGCTGCGAATGCGGAAAGCTGCATGAAGCGGTTATTACCGCAGAGAACAACCAGGTCTATTTCACCGTCCGCTGCGGTGACGAAGAGAGACGCGTGAGGATATCCTCGGACGCGGAGATTTTCATGATGATGCGCAGTACCAGTGCTGTTGACCCGGCCATTCCGCCAGCAGAAACCTTCACCTGGTTCCACATACTCGAGATCACGCAGAGCTGCAACTTCAACTGTCCCGTATGCTTTGCCTCTGCCGGAAAAACTGACGGCGAATACCTTGCGTACGATGAAATCATTGCAATGGGCAAGGGACTTAAAGCGCGGGGCCTCCGGGCAGTCACCATCTCGGGCGGTGAACCGTCGCTTCACCCTGAACTATTCCGCATAATCCGCGGCCTTAAAAAATTGCGCCTTGACGTCACCATGCTCACCAACGGCTTTATCGCGGGCGAAGACCCCGTGTTTACAAAAAATCTTAAGACGAGCGGGATAGATTACTGCTACTTCCAGTTTGATACTTTAAATGCTGCGGCCCACAGGAAGATCAGGGGGAATGATTTTATAGAGGTGAAGAAACAGGCACTTGCCAACGCGCGAAGTGCGGGACTCTACTTCGGCATGATCTCGACTTTCATCAAAGACAACCTCCATGAAACCGGTGAGCTCATAAAATTCGCATCGTCTTTTGCTCCATCGCTCTCAGTAGTAACCTTCCTTGCAGCAGCGAAGACCGGGCGCTTTGAGCTTGATGATGATGAGCTCGTTGACCGTGAAGCAATCATAAATTCCATCCTGAAATCGGGCGTGGTAAAGGGCCTGGACATAAAACACTTCAGGCCATGCGCAAGGTTCAGGCCCCTGGGCATCGACATCCACCCCGACTGCGCCTCTTTTCTTTTTCTCGCTTTGCGCAGGGGCAGACTTGAACCGCTGGACAACTACCTGAACATGGATAGGCTCTACTCCCTCATGTACAGGTCGCGGGGCAGAATGAACATGCTGCGGGGGTTTATCACGTTTAACCTTTACTTCACACTCTCTGTGCGGCTGAAAAAAATTATTCCACTGTACAGGATGATCTTCGGCATGATTACGCGGCGGGGCAGGGATTCGGTGATCATTGTGGCGGTGGAACAGTTCATGGGTGAGGTCTACCAGGACCAGCAGAGGACAGACCACTGCACTAATTGTGTTGTTATGCGAAACGGTTCCATGGTATC
>CAYTSF010000040.1:12028-13956 GCA_964440335.1 uncultured Leptospirales bacterium | reverse complement strand
CCGAAAGCCTCCCTGCACCTCTGCCGCGCGAGCGCAAGCCCTTTCACCAGGTGTACCCTGAGCCCTGAGACATCCGGCACAATCCAGTCCACCAGCCCTGACTCCACTCCGCCGGCCTGCGCTTTTGACTTTTCTGCATACTCCATGTAAAATTCACTCTTCATGCTTTCAGCTTCATCAACTCTGCCTGCGTCAACAAGTGACCTGTACTTTTTTTCTTTCATGGTGCCAAAGGCTGCATCAGCACCAGCCACTGCAAGCACGGAATCGTTCAGCGCAAGGTAAACCACTCCCGGGCGGAGAAATTTACTGAACGCCTGTATAAGCCTTCCCCCGTAATTCTGCGTGAGCACGACTGACACAACCGGTACCTCTCCCAGAACATTGGCATTGATTGAATCTGCACCGGCCGCCTGTATGCGCAGCCTCTCCTGCATTGATCCCGGAATAAAACCGGTGGATGCGGATAGCATAATGAGCGGAATTTCCCGCCTGTTTAAAAACTCAATAAACGCGCGGAACTTCACTGTTCCCGCGGTATCCACAGCGCCTCCCATGTGAAGCGGGTTGTCCGCAATTATTCCCACAGTCTCTCCTTCAAGCTGCGCGAGCCCTGTTATAAGTGACGCCGCGCTGCCGCTCCCTTCAGCGGAAAATTCCATGAAGCTGGCGCTGTCAAACACAGTTTCAATGAGAACGCGTGCATTACCGGTTTTATCGTGAACGCTTGCCGGTAATGCGACGGGATTATGGTCATATCCTGATGTTGATGCATCCGGCGGTTTAATGAGGCTGATGAGTTTATGACAAAGGTCCATGGCCTCGCTGAATGAACGCGCAGTAAACGTACTTTCAGGTGAATGGTCTCCTTTTTTTATCACAGCAATGGTCACATCTGCGTTACAGTGAAGTTCATGGTTCTTCAGCCCATGCTCACAGGTGAGTATATGGATGCGTAGCGACCTCCGGGCCGCAAGCGTATGCATGAGGTCATGCGCTGTCATGCTGCTCATTTTGCTGCAAGGATTCATCCACTCCCTGCCTGTTACGATTATGGCGGATGTGCATGTACGCTCTGCCATGCGCAGAAGCTCCATGAACTTTATCGCGGCCTGCTCTGTATGAAAGCCTGAATCCGTCGCGGTTCCCATTATCATTACACGCCTGCCCGCGAGCAATGCAAATCCACCAGTTACCTGTTCACCACCACGGTAATCTTTTTTCAGTTCAACAAAGCTCCCTGAATCGGTGTTGTCATTTATCGCAGATTTACTCAGCACAGTGATTTCATGAACCTGCGCGGGCTGTTCATGCTGTGTGGTTTCCCTGTTTATGCTGCCTGAAAGTTTTCCACCGGAAAAAAGTTTATGGACTCTTCTCACTGCAGCAACAAGTTCATGCCTGTCAGCAGCAATGATGTCAGCGATACCCGTCACGCGGCCCATTGCCCCGGCACCGCCTGCATCATAGTTTGACACATCCTCACCCGTGACTTTTTTTATCACACCTGACCCGGTAAGCACCCTGAAGGATTCAGGCGCGTCGAGCATGATCTGTATAACACACTGTGCCGATCCGTACACGTCCAGGCCAGCGGATGACCCGGTGCCCACAGCAACGATTGCGGGATGCGCCCGCCCTGTGCAGCAATCAGCTGTTATGCCAAACTGCGTGTCAAGTGAAGCGAAGAGTTTTTTCAGTTCAGGGTCACTCACTGAAGCCGTGTACCGTCTGAACCTGTTCATGTCACCCACTGCGAGCAGCGAGTTCATCATGAATCCCTCCGCGCCCCTGTTAAGCGACACCACCCCTTCGTTCATGTTAGCTCCGGCTCCATCGTTCCACACATAAAGTGGAATCCCTTTGCACATGGCCACATATGCAGCGGCAATGTACTTGAGCCCCTCCATGTTTCCTGTGGCGCCGCC
>CAYTSF010000040.1:0-11928 GCA_964440335.1 uncultured Leptospirales bacterium | reverse complement strand
AGCAAGATTGTTCATAACGCGTGGTATAATCCCTTCGCGCATAATGTAACCTGAAAACAACGCACGCAGAATCTCCTCAGCCGCAGAAAGATCGTCGCGCGACCGGCCTCTAATAATTTCATCAACCGGTAACCCGGCAGGTTTCCGATCTGGACATGCCCGGTCAACATCAAATCCCGGATGCTCAATACTGAACAGGACTTCACCTTCACGCACCAGCGCACCGGGAACGTTGCCCCTGTCATTGAACTTATACACACTGACCAGCCTTCCATCAGCAGGTGAATGAATCACACTCTCCATTTTCATGGCGGACAGAAGAATGAGCGGGTCGCCGCACCTCACGGTGTCACCGGCCTTCCAGTCCCCGCAAAGCGAAACCGCAGCGGAGTTAAAGGGAGCACAAACATGGACCATGCCCGCGTGTTGAACATCACCTGCTGCGTTAACCTTCATTGTCATGTACCCAGTGCGCCCCGCATTCCCCCTGCCGCGCACAGTAACAGACTCCCCGCATACACAAGCCCTGATGTGACACACCGTGCCATTATATTTAATTGCAAGGCGTGAATGATCCCCACCATCATTGACCAATGAAACTGTCGTGCAAAAAATCCCGTCTATAAATGAATAAAAACTGTTCATTGAAAACTGCATGAACTCAACGGTGCGGCCTCCGCAGCCGGTATCAACGGTAAACGATGAGATACTTCTACCCGGCTGCGCGCAAGCGATACCATGAATCTTCGCGCTCTTCATGAAATCTTCCAGTGCAGCATTGAAAGTTTTAATGTAAAACACGAAGGCGCCATACATGGCGAAGAGCCTGTCATCCTCTTCGCATGAGGCATTCAGGGATGCGCTGTTTTTATAAAGGAAGCTGTTTGTGTATGCCCCGCTGATAAATTCAGGGTTGCGCATTATCTTTATGAGCTGCGGCACATTGGTCTTTATCCCGTCAATCCAGAGCTCACAGAGTGCCCGATCCATTCGGCTGATCGCCTCAGCTCGTGACTTGCCATGAACAATAACCTTGCCAATCATGGGGTCAAAACCGGTTATAATAACGTCCCCCTTCATGTACCCGAAGTCGCATCGCACGCCGTTAAACGCGGGGAGTTCCATGTCGCTTATCGTTCCGGGTGAAGGGAGGTAACGGTTTGCAGTGTCCTCCGCGTATATGCGGCACTCGATTGAATGCTTTGCAGCTGACAGGCCAGTGTTCCGGTCGGGCAGAATTATTTCATCCCCGCGCCCGTCAAAGAGGAGTATCTGCCACCTGGCCAGGTCTGCGCCTGTTGACTGGTCGGTCACCGCATACTCAACCTGCATGCGAGTATTCATCTCAAGAAAACCGAACAGTCCCGAATCCACGTCAACAAGGAACTCCACCGTTCCCGCTCCGCAGCCATCGCCGTACCCTGAACTCTCTGCGAACCTTTCCGCGCATGACACGATCTCATCGCATAACATATTATCATGCGGATGCCAGCTTTCCTCAATGACCTTCTGGTTCCTCCGCTGAACCGCGCACTTCCGCAGCCCGATTGCCGCAGCATCAAAAAGCTGCACCTCAACATGGACCGCGTGTGTGATAAATTTTTCTATATAGAAAGATGCCTCCCTCCCGTTAGCAGCACAGGCGCGCATGCACGAGGATGCGGCGTCAACAAGCCCGTTTTCTGAATAAACCGGATGCATGCCGCTGCCGCCACCGCCGCTGCACGGCTTCACGATCACAGGGTACCCTATCCTCTCCGCCTCACGACTGGCATCATCCATGCCCGATGCGTCAAAAATCCCCGAACTCTCAAACATCGGTATCGACAGCTCCGCCGCGCGCATACGGGCGTTGACTTTGTTCCCTGCGGCCAGCATTGTGCCGTAACCGGGCCCCATGAAGATAATCTCCCTGCCGTACATATCATGAACGAGCCCGCACATTTTCACGAACCCGGCATCCTCAGAGAGAAAGCCGTAACCCGCGTAAACAGCATTGCAGCCCGAAAAGAGCGCTGCCGCAACGATCACCGCGCTGTCATAATACCCGGCGTGGCTCTCCATAAATACCACGCTGCCAGCGTGTGAATGCCACGACTGCGATGACTCGGCCCGCGCAGCAATCGCAACAGAACCTATGCCCTCTTCTCCCAGCAGAATAAAAAAACGTCGGGCAATCTCTCCACGGTTCGCCACCAGCACGCGCTTCAGCCTCCCCTCCCTTTCCGGTGCGGAGCATGAACTGCTGTCATGGTTAAAACCCGCAAGCTCAGCCATGGCGGAATCGATCCGCTCCTTCATTAACACAATTTCATTCACCGGCATCTCTTCCTGTGGACTGTATGCCAGTCTCTTTTTTAATTGCACGAACCAGCCTGCTCACAGTCCTCCCTTCACCCGGTTCATCCAAGACGGTGACTCCCTGCCGCATCAGGTAGATGACACTCTCAGTCCACATAACAGGGTGATTAACCTGGTCTGCAAGTGTCCGCCTGATGCACATTTCGTCATAGGGACGCGCCGTGAGGTTTGCCACCACCGGGATATTGAATCTGCCGAAACTCACCGTGTCGAGAAACGCCGCGAATTCATCGCGCGCTTTGTTCATGAGAGAGGAATGAAAGGGCCCGCTCACCCGGAGTGGCACATACATACGAGCGCCCGCAGCAGAAAAAAAATCCTCCGCAGCAGCAATATCAGCCGCAGTGCCCGATACAACTGTCTGCATTGGAGAGTTGTAGTTTGCAACCTCAAGCGCAAGGCCGTTATTTTTAATGACAGAAATCACACCCGCAGCGGCAAGCCCCATGACAGCAGCCATTCCTCCGCCGGTGACACGGGACATAAGCTCACCGCGCTTTTTAACAACAGCAAGCGCGGTGACAAAATCAACCGCACCGGCGGCATGGAGCGCGTTGTATTCCCCCAGGCTGTGACCGGCAAGGTAAGCGGGTTTTATGCCTGTATCGTTCATTTTTTTCATGTACTCAAGGGCGTTTACGACAAACACTGCGGGCTGGGTAAACTCTGTCCTGTCAAGAAGTGAGTGCGGGTCATTAACACAGAGTTCCCTGATGGAGTAACCGAGGATATCATCAGCGGCAGCGGTCTGCTCCCTGAACATGTCGAAGAGCCCGGCGCCCATCCCCTTTCTCTGCGAGCCCTGGCCCGGAAAAACAACGGCATGCATCACTTACCGCCGCTTATCAGGTACTGCACAGATTCAGCGCACTTAGTACCGACCAGGGCTTTTTCTGCAAGTTCATGGTACCTGATGAGCCGGTTAACTTTTTCAATATCATTTATGTAGAGCAGCAGGTACTGGCGCAGCAAAACCTCTGCGGCGCGCATCCTGCTCTCCTGAGAGCCCCAGCCGTGCAGGATTATCTCGCTCACCTCACCCTCCCCCTGGCACAGCTTTTCAAACATAGAGCTGTTATCAAGAAACATGGCAATGAGCTTCTCATCTTTAATGTATTCGCCCAGCCTGTTACGCAGAATCTCCTTCATGGACTTTTTGCTGTTAACAATTTTCTCCACCAGCTCCCGGTCCTTTGAGCCGGCTGCCGCGTCAATGTATTCCTTCTTCCTGACGGCATTCCGCAAATCAATTGCGCCAGAGTATATGGCCTTCTTCCCCATGTAGTTCACTATGAACGCAGGGATGTACCCGCCCGGATCGACCCTGGATGTGAAGACCACGCCGGTCTTCTCCCTGCTGATGTACTCAATGACAAACTGTGACCTGTAATCTGTTATGCGCACAAAGCCTTCCCGTTCGGGAACAGCTGAATCCTTCACAGCCACCAGGTCCGACACTACGCGGCCCCTCTTAATGTCGTATACGGTCGTGACCTTAACAATGATGTCCCTGCTGGCTATGGGCCCGCTGTATGAATAGGCGATGTAGAATGTGTAATTGTTGCTGTCTTTTTTTTCAAGGATGCGCAGTTCAACACAGTTCCCGTTATCCTTCAGCCCATCGACGTTGCGCAGCACCGCACCGACAACCTCGATCCTGGCATCAACTATGACCGTTGACCTGTACTCCAGTATGTTCGATCCATCAACCGCCCGTGAATAGCCTGTGACGTTATCCTCGTCAGAGAGGTTCACCCACCCCCCCTCTGCACCGAGCAGAGTTGCACACATCAGCACAATCATCAGCGCAATGATTCTTCGAAAAAGCATCCCGTCTCCTGTTTATCAGTCAGCACTGGTAGAACCTTCATCAGTTAAATTAACCGCTTCAATCACACTGGTCAATAAGATTTTACACACCTCTGCCACTTTAAAAAAAGTGCCGCATTACACAACCGTGTTATCCCTGAAAATATGGCATTCCGTTACTTCGAAGTTACTCCAAACAGTTTACAGCCGGTACCATCAGAACCACAACCGGCATAATAAACATTTAATGGTTGCATTAAATTATGCCATTATAGATAATCTAACGATACAGTATTGAGTGGAAGCATATTAAAGCAGAGGTACCTCACTGATGCAGGTTCATGAACGAAAAACACGCGAGTTTATTGGCATTGAAGACCTGGATGAAATACTGGAACTTATTAAAAACAGGATCGGGGCAAGAACTGTATTCCTGAAAAAATCAGCAGAAAGAATCCCTGCCACTGTAAGCGATTGCCAGCCCGACCATACCTTAAAACTGAAGACCGAAGAAGACTTCGACCCCGATGGGAAAGCCCTGACCTTTTACGCGCTGCTCGACAGGTATATTGAAATAGATCTTGAGATCCTTGAACAGCTCGACGCCGGACTCTATTCCTGTAAAATTATA
Source organism: uncultured Leptospirales bacterium (assembly GCA_964440335.1). GTDB lineage: Bacteria > Spirochaetota > UBA4802 > UBA4802 > UBA5550 > JAAYBQ01. The sequence continues at coordinate 7,127 of CAYTSF010000040.1, read as the reverse complement.
AAGATGCGCAAGGCAGCACACGGCAGAAGCCACATCAGGTTCAGGATGCCGGAGGGCCAGGCAGTGGCAACGAACTTCAGGGTTTCACGCCAGGCCCTTGACATAGGCATATATACAATCCCCACCAGCATCAAGGTTGTCCTTGACCAGTTCCAGAGCTCGCACAGCCGCATGAGCGACATTGTCAAGGTTGATATTTTCCGCGGCGAAGACAGCATCCTTCTCAAGAACGTAAAAAAGACAAGGAAATCCCTGTTTATCCCTGACACATCCAATCCCGGTTCCTATGCTGCCGCAGGCGAAGAATTTATAAACTGCAGCGAAATACTGGGCACGGATCTGAAGCAGTACATGCAGAAGACAGCAGAGAAGGGATACAAATCCATGATTATCGTGCCCATACTTTATATAGATGAGGCAGAGAGAACAATCCCCTTTGGTTATATACACCTTGTATCAAAGTCAACTCCGCTTACCATTGAAACCGTAGATGAAATGGCCATGCATTCACAAAAACTCGTAGAGCGCATCAGGGACGCGAACACCGCCTTTATCCAGAACCACCAGGAGATCGTTGACATAAGCAGGGGAGGCATGAAGCTTAAAATCACAGATAATGAGCTGAAGAAAATCCTTCCAAAAGCCAGGGGATTTATTTTTGACCTGGTCTTTAAAATGCAGGCGCCGATTACAATATATGGTGAGATCAGGGTGCATTCAATTGATGATGAAGAGAATCTGTACGTGGGCATAGATTTTGAAGGCAACTCATCAAGGAAAAACGAGATGAAAAGGTTTTATGCTTTCCTCGACCCCATGGAGGCGGATTACAAGTCAAAGCTCAAGCAGACCATGCGCAAGTAAACGGCTATTATGACAGAAAAAACAGACTGGAATCCTGAACTCTACCTTAAGTACCGCAACGAACGCACACAGCCATCAATTGACCTGGTGTCGCGCATTAACCTGGCTGATCCCGCCACCGCGGCAGACATAGGCTGCGGGCCCGGCAACAGCACCCTTGCCATACTCAACCGCTGGCCCGATATCCGCATAACAGGCATAGACAACTCGCCTGCCATGATCAAAAAGGCAAAGGGGGACTACCCCGGCCAGCAGTGGATTCTTGCCGACGCAATGGAGCTTGACGCTTCAGTGAAATACGACCTTGTATTCTCCAACGCGACCATACAGTGGATACCTGACCACGAAAGGCTCCTTGATAAAATGTGGAACATGTTGAACGCAGGCGGCGCACTTGCGGTGCAGATGCCACTCTATCAGTTGATGCCGGTATCTGCGGCAATCGAAGAGGCCGCGCGCAGCAGGTGGCACGATGAAACTACGGGAGTAATGGAGATTTTCACCTTTCATACGCCCGATTTCTACTACAACGTGCTGGCAGCATTTAATGCTCGCATTGAAATGTGGGTGACCAGCTACGTCCATGTCATGCAATCCCATGAAGAGATTGCGGAGATGATTAAAAGCACGGGCATGAAGCCATTCCTTGACAGGCTGAAGAAAAAATCTGACAGGCAGCAGTTTGAATCCGCAGCGCTTGAAAACATAAAAAAAGTCTATCCCTCGCAGCAGAACGGCCGGGTGCTCTTTCCGTTCAAGCGGATGTTTTTTGTGGCGTATAAATAATAAATTCGTTCGCAAAATGAACTTGCTGCTCCTGACACTGCAACATATTGACCCTGCGCGAACATAAATGTAATTCTCAGTTGACAAATCCGTTATCTGCCTTTATCAATTAAATGTGTTGCAATACCGGCGTTTACCTGTATTTATTGCGGGTGAGCGACAAAGTTCCGCAGTAAAGAATATGCCTGAATAATGGATGGTGCAGATGGCTGTTAACAGGGCTAAGGACTGGTTCAGGCAGGCAGAAAACGATCTGCTCTGGGCCTACGATACACTCAATGCTAAACGGTTTTCCCAGGCCTGTTTCATCGCGCAGCAGATAGGTGAAAAGTCGCTCAAGGCACTTGCATACCTTAAGGGTTATGATCTGATTAAATCCCACTCAATACTTGAAATTGCAAAATCACTTAACCTTGATGAAGACCTGGTAAATAATGGTAAAAAGCTTGATCTTTACTATATAAGCGCCAGGTATCCTGATGCTTTCCCCTCGGGTGCGCCCTTTGAGTATTTTACAAACGATACTGCATCAGACGCGATAAAATCAGCAGAAATTATTCTGAAGTATGTGGAAAGTTTTTTCAATGAGTGATAATGTACTGGTCACCCTGGACCGTGATCCCCTTTTTGGCATGACGCGCGAGTCATACGTTGCCAGGTTAAAATCCGTGCTGGCCGGAAGAGTGAATGAGCTGTACGTTTTCGGCAGTTTCACAGGTGAGGGTTTTGACAGGTTCAGCGATATCGACCTTATTATTATTTGCGAAACTGATATTCCATTCGTAGAAAGGAGTTTTTTATTCAGCGACCTTCTTGATCTTGTCCCTGCCACAGACATACTTGTATATACCCCCGACGAGTTTTCTGAACTCATGAATAATGCATACACCGGGTTCTGGAAAAGCGTTAAACAGAGCATGGTGAAGATAATCTGAAATTACTAATAATTCCGAAATATACGTTTTAGAGTAAAATCATGAATTATATACGGACGCCGCCTTCGGCGGCGGTCGTAATAGAGCATTTTTTACCAGAAATAAGTTAAGGGTAGTTCTAATAACTCAATTTTTACAGGGTCAAAGGGGCGGTAGCCCCTTTAAAAGCCCCGCAGGGCTCACTACGGTTTTAAAAACGGAGTTTTTGGAACCGCCCTTAATTAATAAATTACTTCTGATTTATTATGCCAAAATTGGCATAATAAATAAACTGTATTTTTTAGAATTTTTGTCACTTTTTGTTGATTCATCCCTCTTATCATGTTAATTTTAGCATAGAGCAGGTATGCTGAAAAACATGATCTTTCGCAATTTATAATTCTCTCATACTTTAGTCACCTCAATCATCCGGATTTTCAGCAGGCCGGCATCACAATTTTACGGGAGGATTTATATGGATACTATAATCAGAATCGATATGGGAGCACCTGGAGGCCCGGCCTTAAAGAAAGAGGGCATGGGACAGTATGCCGGCCTGGGTGGACGCGCACTGACCTCAATAATAATTGCCACAGAGGTTGACCCCATGGCCAACCCGCTGGGTGCAGAGAATAAGCTTGTCATTGCCCCCGGCTTACTCAGCGGCACGGCCGCAGCTATGTCAGGCAGAATTTCGATAGGCTGCAAAAGCCCGCTCACAGGTGGAATCAAAGAGGCTAACTCCGGCGGGCAGGCAGCGCAGGTAATGGCCAGGCTTGGATATGCGGCCATCGTCCTTGAAGGAAAACCTGCCGATGACAAACTCTACAAGATTTTCATAAACAAGGATAGCGTAAAGATCGAGCCATGCGACGAGTACAAAATGCTCCCCAACTATGACCTCATAGAAAAAGTCAAAGGCGTTTACGGGGATAAGGTAGCATGCATTTCAATCGGCCCTGCGGGCGAGATGAAACTCGCTGCTTCATCAATCGCATGTACCGACATGGAGTTCAGGCCCACAAGGCACGCGGGGCGCGGCGGTGTGGGCGCAGTCATGGGGAGCAAGGGCGTCAAGCTCATCGTGCTGGACGATGCGGGAATACCGGTTCGTGAACCGAAAGATCCCGAAAAGTTCAGGGAGGCAAACAAAAAGTGGGTCGATGGACTCAGGACACATGCAGTTACAGGTACTGCTCTCCCGGCTTACGGAACAAATGTTCTTTCAAATATTCTGAATGAAGCAGGCGGTTTCCCCACACGTAACTTCCGCACTGGAAGGTTCGAAGGTACATCAGCCATAAGCGGTGAAACCTATGCAGACATCGAGACAAAGCGCGGCGGCAACCCGACTCACGGTTGTCACAGGGGATGCGTCATCCGCTGTTCCGGAACATATGTCGACAAAAACGGCAAGTTTGTCTCCAAACAGCCCGAGTATGAAACCGTATGGTCACACGGCGCCAACTGCGGAATTGATGATCCCGATGTTATTGCAGAGCTTGATTATCTTGATGACAACTACGGCCTTGACACTATCGACATGGGTGCCGCCATAGGTGTCGCAATGGAAGCCGGCCTCCTGAAGTTCGGCGACAGGGAAGGCGCTATCAACCTCATAAAAGAGGTTGGCAAGGGAACTCCCCTTGGCAGGATTATCGGCAGCGGCGCCGCTGTAACAGCAAAGGTATTCGGCGTTGAAAGGGCGCCTGTAGTTAAAGGACAGGCAATGCCTGCCTATGATCCGCGCGCGGTTCAGGGCATGGGTGTTACATACGCGACAAGCACAATGGGCGCTGACCATACTGCCGGCTACTGCGTAACTGCCAACATTCTTAAAGTCGGAGGATTTGTTGACCCGCTGAAACCTGAAGGCCAGGTTGAGCTGTCGCGCAACCTGCAGATAGCCACTGCTGCCATTGACTCAACCGGTATGTGCCTCTTCATTGCCTTTGCAATACTCGACCAGCCGGAGACCTTCCAGGCGCTGCTTGACATGCTTAATGCATTCTACGGCCTGAACCTTACAGCTGATGGTGTATCTGAACTGGGCAAAAAAGTTCTCACAGCTGAAAGGGAATTCAATAAAAAGGCAGGATTCACTTCTGCGGATGACAGGCTGCCAAGGTATTTTTATACTGAAAAGTTTCCTCCTCACGATGTTGTTTTCCAGGTGAGCGATAAGGAGCTTGACAGCGTGTTTAACTGGTAGCACGGTTGAGCCGCTTTCATTGAAAGCGGCTCACCTTATTGTATCATGAAAAACATGACTTTACATATTATTAACATCGCCGGTGCGGCAGACCTTTTATTTGCGCAGCTCCAGAGCGGATTTTTTGTTGAAGGGGTGTCGGGGATGACACTTCGCGAGTTCATGGTAAAGTGCTGCAACATCCCGGAGAGCTACATCCGCGAAAAGATAAAAACAATCTTCCATAACAGTTCGCCCGTTGATAACCCGGATGCAATAAGGATCGATGAAAACTCGGTCTGTGCATTTTCAGGCGCCATGCCCGGAGTCGCGGGCGCCATGTTCCGCATGGACAGCCCCTATTCAGCCATGAGAAAAAGCATAACAGCAAAAGAAATGAACGTCATCACTCCTGGTGAACCTGTACTGGTCACAGTAAAACTCTTCAACGTGGTGCTCGGCGACCTGGGCAATAATTTTATTTCTTCAGGTATTATTCTTGAAAGTAATGCAGTTGCCTTACTGATAAAAAAAGCTGAGGCCGCACACGGGAACGGTTTTTTTTTCGATATGGACGGCAGGGCCACGGCTTCATCTGATGCCGAGAGCCTGCCTTGTGACTGTTTTGTCAGAATATCCGCCTGCTAAAGGTTATGCGATGAAAGTAAAAGTTAAGCTCTTTGCGACCCTGCGTACTGGCCGCTTCGAAATATCTGAACTTGAAATAAATGACACAGCATCAGTGCATGACATCCTTAAACTTCTTGACATAGATGAAAAGGATGCTGCAATTATTTTCATCAATGGTATCCATGGGCTCCCTGGATCAATACTCAGTGCAGGTGACGAACTGGCCATTTTCCCGCCGATAGGCGGTGGCTGAAGCAGAAAAAATATGACAAAAGAAAAAACATTCTCCACAATGAAAAAACAGGAACGGCTTGCGCGCCAGGAGTTCATCATTGACGCGGCCGAACGCGTCTTTGCGACGAAGCCCTTTGACAGGGTGAGCATGCGCGATGTGGCAAAGGAGGCTGGCATATCGCACGCGGCCATCTACAGGTACTTTCCGGACCAGCAGGCCCTGTTTGTCGGCGCGTTCATGCGCGGTTCAGGGAAGGTCATCGCTTTTCTCAAGGAGCTTGTTGATGATACGAAGAGTTCCGGCATAGAAAAGGTGACAGAAAAATTTATCGGCTACCTGATCGAAAATGACCTCTATTTCAGGATGATGACGCACTTCATGCTCGACGGGTCCCTGAGCGGTGAAATGCTCGAAAAGCTCAATGCCGCAGAAAGGGAGCTGTTTGACCAGCTCGACAGGTTATTCGTAAAACTGAAAGTCAAAGGCGACACACGCATGCTCTCTCATGCTTTCTTTGCGGCGATGAACGGCGTGCTCATATCGTTCAGGAACTACCCCGGCCGCGACAGGGCTGAGGTCACCGCGCATATGATTAAGCTTGGTAAAATTATCGCGCAGAAGTTTAAAGAATAGTTTGATTTTTTTAGTACCAGTTTATACCCATAATAAACTGTATTCCATTGTTGCTATTATTCCCGCCCGCCGCATGCGGGCGGATCAGATATAATTATGTGCATATCCACTTTATAAATCGTATAATTACTTTTATTTTATGATGAGGCCATTATGAATTTTGAGCAAGTAAAAAGACAGGAAAAGCCGGGAGGGGCTTCACGGCTATGGACAGCGGCCTTCCTGGCGGTTTCCATAACGGGGATAGTCGTTTCATGCTACCTGCTGCTGCTACATTACTCTTCGCCGGATCAGTCTTCTCTCCTTTTCAGGCTTTGTTCCGCCGGATCATTCGACTGCGGACGTGTGAACGAAAGCGAATACGCGGTTTTCTTTGGGATGCCCACAGCTTCATGGGGGGCTTTTTTTTATTTAATGACGGTTGCCCTTTTTTGTCTTCGCATATTTTCCGGCAACGGAGCAAAGAAAAAGATCGAAGCGATTCTCCTGGTGGTAACGGCAGCAGGTGCGGCCCTTACCATCCCGCTCCTGATTATTTCCGGTTTTGTAATAAATGCGTTCTGCCTTTTTTGCGTGATTGCCTGGTTATGCAACCTGGCCCTGTTCGGAATAATGCTGAAGCTTGTATCGCGGTCCGGAAACGGCTTCCCGCTTTCACCTGGTCTTTACATAAAAGAGATACTTCGCTACCTGATGGATTTTCGAGTGAATTTTCCCATGATTATAAAAATCATTACAGCAGGAATAGTTTGCCTGGTTCTCTCCGCAGCCTTTACCCTGCTTCTTAAGGCGCAGAGTGAATTTTTATCACGTAAAAAAATTGCTGCTGCTGAAGAGAACGCGCTTGCCAGTTTCCGGCAACAGATTCCAGTGG
>CAYTSF010000039.1:5346-24193 GCA_964440335.1 uncultured Leptospirales bacterium | reverse complement strand
GGCCAGGGCTCCCAGTCGCCCCAGTTATCGTAATATTCCTTTAAAGCCGGGATCCTTTCAATATTATTAAACACAAACTGTTTCGTCTGCTTTACAATCTCCTGCTCTTTCTCAATAGTGACTTCCCCCATAAGTACACGGGTCCTCAGGAAAATGAAATATGTATCCAGAACATCATGTATGCAGTAATCGTTTATCTCCTGTATCTTCCCCTCGAGAAACATGTCGTAAACTTCGTCACCCTTGGTCGACATCTTTCCAGGCTTGCCCAGTACCTTTGCCAGAAGGTTCAGGCCGCCGTTCATCCTGATCGCGTTGTAGTTCGACATGAAATCCTGCAGGTCAATATGCTTTGTGCTGTACCTGTTGCGGCCTGCCCACTTATCGCGGAAATGCCTCTTAACAGCAAACCCGTAACGGAAAGCCATAAGTTCAAGGAGCGGGATATCGAATCCCCTTCCATTGAAAGTCACAAGCGACGCATGGTTATACAGGTTTTCAACTCCGTGCCAGAAAAGCCTTACCATTTCGGCTGGTTTGAATCGGGGTTTGTCCAGAGAAACAATATCTGCAAGGGAAAAATCTTCGCGGATCTTGGCGATGCATATCGAAATCGGATACTGGAATGTTACCGGGATAAAATCAGAAACGCCGCCTGTACTTTCCAGAATCTCCTCCTGGAATTTCCTGACGGCGCCTGCTTCATCTATGTCTTCATATGGATACCTGACTTTTTTTATGAGCTTTGAGTCAGGAACTGATTCTACGTCAAATACAAGATATTTTACTTCATCATAAGTTATTGTCAATGGATCTATTTACCCGCTGCCTTTTTCTCTATCTGTGAGAGCATATCAAGAATGAATGGATCTGTCTCTTTCTGTTTTGCCTGTTTCCAGGTCTCGATGGATTTTTCAGAACCTATCCTCATGGTCGAAAGAAGTGCGGCATATCTTATGGATGCATTGCTGTCATTAAGAAGCACATTATTCAGCGCATCAACTGCATCCTCTTCGCCGATGTAACCAAGGGCCATTACCGCATGAAGCCTTACCATGTCCCTGCTGTCAGAAAGAAGCTGAATGAGCTTGGGAACACCGTCACTCTCCTTATTGTCTCTCATCCAGTCTTCTGCTGCTACAATTGTCTTTTCATCCTTGGCAGGATCAAGGTCAGCCATATATTTATCAACGTCAGCGGCAAAAAGAGCTATTGAAACAAAAAGGAAAAAAGATGCCAGTATTGATGTTTTTTTCATATTTTTCTCCAGGATTATGAATATAATTATAAATAATAAAATACTCTAATTATGTCAATACTTTTTATCGTTATTAAACCGGCAGTTTATTTTATTTCCCCCTTTCAGGAAGCCTCTCAAGAAAAATTTAAGGTCATCAATACAGCAGCGCCTCATTGCAGAGATGATGCACACTCTTTGATAACTTGTTCACTTTAAGGCCTGAAGGACAGGCGAATTACACAAAAGGTAGCTGCCGCAGAACTTGTCAATCGGTGCAACATCAGTTTTGGATGCGGCGGATCTGGAACCACTACTCCCGGAATTTCAGCACAAAAAAGACGACTATGCTGAAAAGAAACAGGTTCATGATGCCGAAAATCCTGAAAACAGGGTCCGTAGATATAATGGCAGAAGGAGTCATGAGAATAATAGACCCCCATATGCCCAGGGTCCAGGTAAGTGAAATATCAGATGATGACCTGCGCTTCCAGATTTTCATCACAAGCGGTATATTGAATAGCGGCATAATAATGCTTGCGGCCAGGCCAAGGGTTGCAATAAAACCTTTCATTTTCATAGTATTATTCCTGGTGAACATTTCCGGAATTGAAAAGAATATGTCAATTTGATTTACAGGCAATGAAATTAAAGGGGACATGATTCTTCTTTGATATTTGTCTATGCGTTATAAATACAGAACATAATACATATACATTTAATCGTGATTTTACCAGCGATTGTCTCTATAGCGGGATCCCCTGAATGTTATTTCCGTTATTCCCTTATGTTACATAATCTTACTGCTTGACAAATGTCACGCTGTGCCATTATCTGTAATTCCAGCACAACAATCCCCCATTACAAGGAGCATTTCATGAGACCCGTCGGTTTTGACAATGAACTCTACCTCAAGGAGCAGAGCGAGGCCATTCTTGGCAGAATTCAGAATTCCAGTTTTGATAAACTGTACCTGGAGTTCGGAGGTAAAATACTTTATGACTTTCATGCTGCAAGGGTGCTGCCTGGTTTTGACACAAATGTAAAAATGAAACTTCTTTCGATGCTCAGGGACTCTGTTGAAGTCATAATGTGCATCTGTGCCATGGACATCGAACGCAAAAAGATACGCGCCGATTTCGGGATAACCTACGATACCGACACATTGAAAACAATAGATGATTTCACCGAATGGGGCATACAGGTCAGGGCTGTTGTAATTACACGCTATGAAGGCCAGGCGGGCGCCCAGTCCTTCAGAAATAAACTTGAACGCCGCGGAGTAAGGGTTTACACTCATAAATTCACCAAGGGCTATCCCACAGATGTTGACCTCATTGTCAGCGAAGAGGGATACGGTGCGAATGATTATATCGAAACATCCCGCCCGATTATCGTAGTAACAGGCCCGGGGCCGGGCAGCGGGAAGCTTGCCACCTGCCTTTCTCAACTTTATCATGAGCACAGGCGCGGCGTAAAGACAACTTATGCCAAGTTTGAAACATTTCCCATATGGAACCTGCCTCTGAAACACCCGGTCAACGTGGCATATGAAGCGGCAACTGCTGAACTGCGCGACGTAAACATGATAGACCACTTCCACCTCGACGCATATAATGAAAAGTCAGTTAATTACAACCGCGACATTGAAGCATTCCCGCTGTTGCGCCGCATCATCGAAAAAATCACCGGTGAATCATCCTTCTACAAATCACCAACCGACATGGGTGTAAACCGTGCCGGTTTTGCGATCACCGACGACAAGGTGGTTCAGGATGCATCAAACCAGGAGATAATCAGGAGGTTCTTCAGGTATTCATGCGAATACGCCATGGGACTCTGCGACAGGGATACTGTACAGCGCGTCGAACTGCTGATGAAGGATAACGGCCTGAACCCCGAGGACAGAAAGGTTGTTGTACCGTCAAGGGATGCCGCGCTGCTGGCCAAAAATAAAAACAAGGGGAACAAGGGGATTTACAGCGGTGCCGCACTTGAACTCCCATCAGGGGAGATTGTTACCGGATACAACACACCGCTGCTCCATGCAACTTCAAGTGTTGTCCTTAACTCAATAAAGAAAATGGCCGGAATACCTTCCGAGATAGACCTGCTTCCAGCATACATTCTAAATTCCCTCATGCACTTCAAGCAGGAGATAATACGCAGTTCACCCGTAAGCCTTGACCTCGAAGAGACCCTTATTGCCCTGGCAATAAGCGCAACAACAAATCCGGGGGCAGAGGCTGCCATGCACAAGCTACGGGACATGTCAGGATGCGAGATTCACCTGACCCACATGCCCACACCTGGTGATTCTGCGGGTCTCCGCAAACTGGGACTCAACGCAACAAGTGACCCTGATTTTGCATCGAAGGCTCTTTTTATCGGATAAAAACAGAATCTTAATTTTAAAGTGCCGGATTTATCATCCGGTACTTTAATTATTTTATAACTGCCCATCTCATCAATAAACATATCTCATAAAAACATTGTTTCAGAACTCTTCTCTGATAATTAGAATGACACTCTGTCTTTTAAAACAGATGCATTATTTAAAGATAACATGTGCTAAAAAAAGAAAAAATTTATAATTAATTGATTGCTTTTACAGCATCAGGAGAAAAAAGTAGATTCATATTATACAAACAGATTAAAAGTGTACACTATTTTGCATAGTATTGTTACTTTTAAACGCTTTTTTAAAACGATTATGCCGGCATCTCCCCACTCGAGCAGTATTTCAGCGCAGAAACTGCGTCTTTACACTATCAAAAACAAACAAACTGTACTTAACCATACTTTTCTTAGCAAAAATAAAAATATTTAAATCATGATAAAATAAATAAAAAAAATTATTTACTTAAACTATTACGTTTTGTACAACAAAACGTCTGGACGGTTAATAAAAAACTTTTTTAAATACAAATAATTACTACCATACTCAAAAAGGAGGAAGTAATGGGAAAATTCGCTTACAACAAAGAGGTTCTTGCCAATCTCAGGATTGACGAAAAAGACACCCATCTTCTTGACCGCCTGATCGATTATGAATCAGCAAAAGCGGCTCATGAAAAAAAAAGTCACGCAGCAGTAGACAAGAGAATTTCAATTCAGGAAGCTATTGCAGAATATGTCAAACCCGGTGATATTCTTACAGATACCGGTTTTGCCTACGTCAGGACTCCTATAACATCATACCTTGAAATCATCAGGCAGGGTATCAAGGGTCTCCAGAACATCGGATCTCCTGCGACTAACCAGAGTTACATGACAAACTTCGGCACTGTTACCTATACTCACTGGTCATATGCCGGTGCAGAGATGAGGGGAACAGACCGCAACCTGTCCCGTAACGTAAAGGCGGGCAAGACAAAAGTACTTTCCGAATGGAGCCACGGCTCAATGGCGCAGGGATTCAAGGCGGCCCAGCTTGGACTGCCCGGTGTAATGTCAAAACAGCTTCTTGGTTCTGATATACTCAAGTACAATCCCTTTGTAAAAGTCATTGACAACCCCATGAAAGCTGAGAAGGACCCCTGCGTTTTTGTGCCTGCTCTATATCCTGATGTGACCATTATACATGTTCACCAGGCCGACAAGTTCGGAAACGCAAAAATTTACGGGCCGATAATTAATGATGCTGCACTTGCAGCTGCTGCAAGAAAAGTCATTATCACGGCAGAGGAGATTGTTCCGCCAAGCGCAATGAGGAATGATCCAAAAGGTGTAGTGATACCATTCCAGTATGTGGATGCTGTCGTCGAGATGCCTTATGGTGCGCTGTTCGGCTCTATGCCCGGACTCTACTACTGGCCGAGAAGGTTCTGGGAAAAAATGCTCAGGTACTGGGCCCATAACGAAGGGACCATTGAAGAAGAATGGTACGATTTATTCATTAAAGGTTGCAAAGACCAGTTCGATATCATCGACAAAGTCCTTGGCGGATCAAAATGGATGGCATTTGCTAAGAGGCTGACAAAAGCTGAAGAGTATGACAACGAGGATGACGGCGTTGATTTCCATTACACAGAATGGACTCCGAACGATCCGAATCCAGATGACCTTTCAGTTTAATCAACCGGCAGCATATAAAACAGGAGGAAAAACATGACTGAATTTAAACCGGCCAACCCATTAGAAATGATAGCATACGTACTCGCACAGCAGATAAAAGACGGCGAAATTGTATATATAGGAACAGGACTCCCCATGGTTGCAGGGACTCTTGCCAAAAAAACTCATGCACCGAACATTACCCTTGTGTTTGAATCAGGGGCGCAGAATCCTATTCCCGGCGACATGCCGTGGTCAGTTGGAGGCCCCAACACATGGAGAAAGTCCCCGATGATACTTGAAATGTCATACTCATTCGGGCAGCTTTACAATGGATATGTGGACAAGGCTTTCCTTGGATACGCACAGATCGACATGTATGGAAACGTCAACACACACATGATCGGCGGAGACTTTCACAACTACAAGAACCGGCTGACAGGATCAGGGGGCAACAACGACCTTTCATCCCTTTCAACAAACCTTATCCTTGTAGGATTGCAGAACCCGCAGAAATTCGTAAAGAAACTCGATTTCATGACCTCAGTCGGATGGCTCGAAGGGGGAGATTCCCGCAAACAGGCGGGCCTCGTAGGAAGAGGCCCCAGCACAGTTATTACCTCTGCCGGCGTTTACGACTTTGATCCTGAATCAAAGCGCATGAGGATTAAAACCCTGCATCCGGGAGTATCACCTGAACTGGCGCAGCTTGCAACAGGTTTTGAACTGGTCAGGCCCTCAGGCGAGATCCCTGTAACACCCATCCCGACAAAGGAAGTTATTGAGATACTCAGGAGAGAAGTTGACCCGCGCGGCGTGTTCACATCAATGCCAAGCTAAAAAAAGGGCCGGTCGAATGACCGGCCTTTTTTATTATGTATTCAACTCGTTGAGTTAAAATCAGGCATCAATTACCGGACTTACCTCTCGGATATATTCTTATACTGCAGTATCTTATAATCCGGCGATATATATGCGGGCCTTATGATCTTCCCCTGGATTATCTGTTCAATCCTGTGTGCCGACCACCCGGCAGTGCGCGCCATGGCAAATATCGGCGTAAAGATCGATTCCGGGATTCCCATGAGCTTGTATACAAAACCTGAATAAAAATCCACATTGACACAGACCTTGTTTCCTTTCCTCTCCTCAATAAGTTGCGGCCCGACCTTTTCGACTACCTGAAACAGGTTAAACAGTTCCTCTTTCCCGTATTTTGTTGCGAGCCTTTCAGCGTACCTTTTAAGAATTTTAGTCCTTGGATCGGAAATAGTATATACAGCATGGCCCATGCCATAGATTTTACCGCTGCCGTCTGACATCTTTTTATCGAGCACTTTGGTCAGGTAACTTCTAACCTGTTTCTCGCTGCTCCAGTCCTTTACCTCTTTCTGGCACTGCTTCATCATGAACATGACAGATTCATTGGCACCGCCATGGAACTGCCCGCTCAGGGATGCAACCCCTGCCGCGAGGGCCATGTAGGTATTGGCACCGCTCGAAGAAACAGTGCGCACGGTAAATGTGGAATTGTTCCCGCCTCCATGCTCTGCATGCATAATAAGGCACGCATCGAATATCTGAGCCTCCTCCCTGTCAGGCATTTTGCCGTTGAGCATGTAAAGAAAGTTTTCCGCCATGGAGAGGTTATCCCTGGACCTTACGATCTTGAGATCATCCCCCTTTGTATACTTGGAGACGTTGAAGTTATTTGCCACGAAAACAGGGGCTTTTGCAATTATATTTATGCACTGCTCGCTCACCCGCGAGATGTCGGTCGTGTCAGGATCATTGTCGCACCTGCTCAGGTGTGATATGACGCTGTGGAGCGCATACATCTGGTTATAGTTCTCGGCTTCGTTTATGAGTATGCGCCTTTCAATATTGGAAAGCCTGGATCGTTTGTGCAGTTCGCTGCTGAATTTTTCAAGGTCAGCCGCATCGGGCAGTATCCCGGTAAGCAGCAGATAAACAACCTCTTCAAATCCGAAAGTCCGGTGGTCTTCATGATTATTTATTATATCAGAAATTTCATACCCGCAATAATACAGTTTGCCATCGGCAGGAACGACTTTTTTTATTGATGGATCCTGTTCATCAACAACTATGTCATATCCCACAACCCTGCCCTTCGTTGTAATGCCAACGACAACACCGGTGCCATCGGGGTTCCTGAGCCCGAGCTTGATATCCTTCTCCCTTATTACCTCGGGAGAAATTTTGTCATGCTGCAGAGAGAGATACTTGATCTTTTCCAGAATTTTATCCATTTTACCTCCAGAGCGGGAATGAGATCCAACAGCCTTAGTTATGCCGTAAATCGTACAACAGAGAGCTTTTACGCGACAAACTGCCTCAAAGGTAAATGCTTTTACACAATGCCCTGATGTCAAGAAAATATTCATTGCGATAATGTGATTCCGCAAATTCATGCGGAGACGACTGTTCAGCACATTGATTTGTTTAATGCCCTGAACATTATCCCTTTAGTGGGAGGTCAATGAGTACGGCAGTCATGTCATCTTTCTGATGCTCATGGCTCCCGATGAATTCATATACCGAATCGAAGATATTATTGATTATAAGCTGTGGCGGCAGGTTGCGCATTTCGAGCATTTTCTGCTCAAGCCTCTGTTCTCCATACTGGCTCTTTTCTGTGCTGTAATCAAATGCCTCGGTAATACCGTCAGTGTAGAACATTATCTGGTCTCCCTGGTTGAGGTCGAAACAGCACTCGGGGGTATGATAATAGTCTTCAATGTCAAGCAGGCTCTTGATGTCGCTTCCCAGGAGATAGCCCTTTTCAGGTTTCCAGTCTTCCCGCGCAGAGTTCAGGTTGCAGACTTCGTAATCCTCCCCCACCCTTCTAAGGACTATGGGATAGAGCATGCTCCTGTTAAAAAACCTGAGCCTGATAAAACCGTGGTGGTCCTCGAAGAAAACAAAATTCACAGACGCAAAATCGTTCGAATTGGACATGTCCATTATGTCGGTAAACTTGATCGAAATGCTGCGGACAAGGTATGAATAATCAAGTATGCCGGTCCTATGGAAGATCGAATCCATCTCTTTAACAGCGATTATTATGGCCGATTTAAGCCTGATGAGAGTTGTATACGCCGGAAGCCCGTGACCGCTGATATCAGCAAAGACAAAAAGATAATTCCTGTCAGAGAGCCTGAACAGATCAAAATAATCCCCCGAAAGAATTGAACCATACGATCTCTGGAACCCTATACCAATGAGAAGGTCCCTTGGCCTGAACTGCCTGAAGAGCTCACGGATCAGCCTCTTGTCCTTGATCCTTACCTGGTTCGCCTCTCCCCTGAATATTTCATATTTCCTGAGCTTCTCGGGACTGTCATCGCCGAACTCCTGCATGAACTCGGGATTTTTCGTTACAGTTTTACTCACGGGATTTTCTCCGGTAATAATCTATGATGGCATTTGTTGATGAATCATGCGCCGGTTCAGGCTCGCCGGGAGATGACAGTTCAGCCAGTATCTTTCCAGCCAGCACCTTGCCGAGTTCCACTCCCCACTGGTCAAAGGAGTAGATGTCCCATATTATACCCTGTACAAAAATCTTGTGTTCATACATTGCTATGAGCGATCCGAGCATCGAGGGCGTAAGCCTGCTGCAAAGGATCGTTGTACTGGGCCGGTTACCTTCAAAGACCTTGTACGGAAGCAGCGCGGCACCCACCCCTTCGGCCTTCACCTCATCCGCTGTTTTGCCGAATGCGAAGGCCTCGGCCTGGGCGAACATATTCGCCATGAGCTTGTCGTGGTGGTCAGAAATACTGTTCAGCGGCTGCGCAAAACCGATAAAATCCGCGGGTATCATCGATGTCCCCTGGTGCATGAGCTGGTAAAACGCATGCTGGCCGTTTGTGCCCGGTTCACCCCATATGACAGGCCCGGTGCTGTAGGTCACGCTTTCACCGCTGCGCGTTACGGATTTACCGTTTGATTCCATGTCGCCCTGCTGGAAATAGGCAGGGAACCTGTGAAGGTACTGCTCGTATGGAAGTATCGCATGGGTCTGGCAGCCGAAAAAGTTATTGTACCATATTCCAAGCAGCGCCATGATCACAGGGATGTTCTCATGAAACGGCGTGTACCTGAAATGGTTGTCCATTTCATGAAATCCCTCAAGCATATCAATGAAGTTCTCATAGCCGATGCTTATCATTATGGAAAGGCCGATGGCCGATGTGAGCGAATACCTGCCGCCGACCCAGTCCCAGAACTCGAACATGTTGGCAGCATCGATGCCGAACTTTTCTACCTCTGCCCTGTTTGTTGAAAGCGCGACAAAGTGGCTGGCAACAGACCTGTCTGTGCCGAAGTGCGACGTGATCCAGCTGCGGGCAGTTTCGGCGTTAGTCATCGTTTCCATTGTTGTGAATGTTTTGGAAGCGACTATGAACAGCGTCTCCTCGGGATCAAGCGGCCTGATCACCTCAGATATGTGTGTGGCATCTATGTTAGAAACGAAGAATAATTTCAGTTCACGCATTGAATAATATTTAAGCGCTTCACATACCATGACAGGGCCCAGGTCTGACCCGCCGATACCGATATTGACAATGTTCCTGACCGGCCTGCCCGAATACCCCTTCCATTCACCTTTACGGATACTGTCAGAAGCAGAATGCATCTTTTCCAGGACTTCATATACATCCTGCATCACGTCCCTGCCGTCAGCATATACAGGCCTGCCGCTCCTGTTCCTGAGTGCCACATGGAGCACCGACCTGTTTTCTGTCCCGTTGATTCTTTCTCCCGTAAACATGCGCTCAATCTCTCCGGCAAGCTCTGCTTCGGCAGCAAGATCAAAGAGAAGCGACATGGTGGTTTCATCTATCAGATGTTTTGAATAATCAAAATACAGTTTTTCATTGTGTATAATCCTGAACTTATCCCCCCTGGATGGATCGGCCTTAAAAAGACTGCGGAGGTGCGTGTTCCTGATACCGGAAAAATGTTTTTCCAGTTTTTTCCATGAATCCATATCTGTCAGTCTTTGACGTGCCATATCTTAACTCCTCCGCATTTCTGACTGTTTACCAGCCAGAAACCGGTTTTCCAAAATTGCTATTGTTCCAGGCCCGCATTTGCCGGGCAGAGGGTATATCATTATGTGTATATCCGTTTTATGAATGATATAAACATGATATCTGTAATTTTTGTGTAATAAATATCAGGGGATTAATGATAAAAGTCAAGTGAATAATGGGTTTATCAGAAATCTGCATCCTGTGCAGGCAGCGTGCAGGGCAAAGTGACGAAAACAGACTATGAATCATGATCAGGCAGGGTCATCGAGGGGCACATCCTGGCAAGGCAGCATTCCAGGCACGCGGGACTGTTTTTACATATATCCTTACCATGGGCAACTATGAGCGCATGGTACTCGTTGTACTCCCCAACCCCGCCATGGAATTTCTTCTGGAAAAAATCCTGTACCTGGCCATATGTCCAGTCCTCACCTGCAAGCCCGAGCCTTGAAAATATCCGTTTTGTGTAGGCGTCCACGACAAAAATCTTCCGCTGCATGGCATATAACAAAATCGAATCAGCAGTCTCAGGCCCCACCCCTTTAACAGAAAGCAGCCCGTCCCTCAGGACGGGTGTCTCCATGGCTTCCAGTTTTTTAAAGGAAAAACCGTGTCCCCTGAACCATTCGAGGAAACTTTTAATCTTCATGGCCTTCTGGTTGTAATAGCCAGACGATCTTATGAGACCGGCAACCTGTGCCTGGTCCGCGGAATAGAGGCTGCGGGGGGCAAGAAGCCCTGCGCCCTTGAGCATGGCCAGGGATTTTTCCACGTTCTTCCATGCAACATTCTGTGTCAGGATCGCACCTATGCAGATTTCAAACCTGATGCGGTCATTTATGCCGGCAGGTCCCGAATAAACAGAAAGGCCTGTTTTAATGTTTAAAACAGGCCACCACCCCTGGCTGCCATGGAATATGAGGAGTCTTTCATATATCTTTTCGACTTTATTCATTACGGCGTGACTGGAAGGATCTTTGATTCCTCGTGGTCCTCGAGAATTATCCCGTCCTCCTTGTACTTCTTCAGCAGGAAATGTGTTGCGGTTGACTGGACGCCTTTTATTGTAGAGAGTTTTTCTGAAACGAACTGTGCGACCTCCCTCAGGCTGTTTCCCTCAACCTGTACAAGCAGGTCGTACCTGCCCGAAATGAGAAACACCGATGAAACCTCAGGGTACCTGTAAATGGACTCAGCTACAGCATCAAACCCAACCTTTCGTTCAGGATAAACCTGTACCTCTATGAGGGCTTTGACATTATCCTGCCTGATCCTCTGCCAGTTAATGTTTGTCCTGTAACCGAGTATTATGCCTTCGCTCTCAAGTTTTCCAATAATACCATTTACTTCGCTTACATCAACAGAGAGCTGCCTGGCAATATCCTCGGGTGTGGTTTTGCCATCAGCAGAAAGGATGCTCAGGATGCTCTCTTCTTTTTCATCAATAATATATGGTTTCATATCCGTGTGAACTCCCTGATGAACATGTTGTGCGAAGCCTGCATTTTATGCAGGGATAATCCTGTTCGGGCCTGATGAATAATTAACAGCAGAAAAATATTCGGGCGGAACACTTATCCATACATAAACAGGGGGCAACCCCCTCATTGTACTCTCCAGAGTCAAGTCAGCGTAATCATATTTTTTTAATCATAATAAAAAAGAATCTGCTGATCGCCGGGATAATCCCGCAGGAGACTATCCCTTTTTTGTATTTTTCAGAAGTACCCGGTTAACGGCTATTTCTGGTCCTTTTTTTCATCAATTTCGCCGGTTATTGCTTTCTTGAATTCCCTTACACCGCTTCCAAGGTCTTTCGCTATTCTGGGTATTTTGCCTGCACCAAAGAGAACAAGTACTATGAAGAATATTACAACGAGTTCCCCCATTCCGATGTTTCCTAACATGTTACACCTCACGTTGATAGTATGTGAAAATGGAAAAATTTTTCACTGGTAACAAAAACAATAATAAGCTGTACATGTCAATAATTCTATTTTCATGGCGCAGAAAAATCGGAGCATTTCATTATTGAAAGAAGAATGCCGCACTCACCGAAAGGAGCGGGCCGCACTACAAAAGCATTTATATCAGCACAACAAATTCAAGGCCGGCTAAACAGCTGCGACAAACCTGACAGTCTTATCCATGGGATCTTCATAAAACTTGGCATTATCTACGGAGCGTTCAATCTTTTTAACGCTTTTTTTTATGTTGAGTACCGCTCCGGGGTAGATCCTGCCTTTGGCTATTACAAA
Source organism: uncultured Leptospirales bacterium (assembly GCA_964440335.1). Classification (GTDB taxonomy): domain Bacteria; phylum Spirochaetota; class UBA4802; order UBA4802; family UBA5550; genus JAAYBQ01. The sequence goes on along the minus strand of CAYTSF010000039.1, from coordinate 11,579 downwards.
AGGTTCTTTGTCTAATTTGAGCCGGGACTCAATCTCCTTGCCATCTTCAAAGAGTTTACGCATGGCAGAGTTGGCAGTCCCCAGGTCATTCAGAAGCACAAGGCATACCTTCTTTTTCGGGGGAGGCAAAATCTTGATGTATTCCTTGGGATTCTGGAATATCTCCTCGCCGAACTGCATCTTTATATTTGTGGTAATCTCCTCAATTCTCTCACGGACGATTTTTATCTCGTTCCTTTTGTCGGCGAGTTCCTTCTCCACTACAAAATTTCTTCCCACGGTAATAGTCGTTCCTGTCTCGTTCTGCGTTCCAATGACAGTTGAGGTTACATCGTAGAGAGCAGTAACCCTGCCGCCTATGATCTTGCCGCTTTTACCAGTAACATTTACTGACCCATAGCATAAAATGTCGGAATTAATAATCGAATCCTCAACATTAACGCTGCCGCCCGCCTCGACCTTCGCATTCTGCAAAAACTTGGCCGAGACATCTCCGCCGGCAGTGAGCCTGCCTGATTCCTTTCCCATTACACCCATCTTTACAGTAATGCTTCCGCCGGCAGAAATAAAAGCGTCCTCGACCTCCTCGTCGACGATCACATCGTTATCAGCATGAATTTTAAATCCCGGCTTAACCGACCCCGTGACATGCACAGTGCCGTTAAAGGTAATATTTCCTGAATCAAGGTCAACGTCGCCATTGATAAGGGCAACCGGCAGAACGGACACCTTGTTTTTGATAATCTTTACACAGCCGTCGATATCGGAAAGGAAGATGGTCTTGTCAAAATTTGACTGGGAAAGGTTATCCCCCTTTTTTAATCCATTGGTATCAACTGTATGTGCCTCGACCTTTTCACCGTATATATCGTAGCCATCCTGGGGCTTGACGCCATTTACTATCCTCAGGATCTCCTGGTTTTTCTGCACCTGTATAATTGAACCTACCTCCCTGAAGTCTATCCTTCCATCTGAGAGCATCTTGCCGGCTTTCTTTTCAAGATCAATGAGGGGCTCATAGTATTCGTCAAAACCGTCAACGGGTTCCTTGCCCTCTGCGACAAGTACTTTTGCAAGCTGGGGGTTCGTTTTATCAAGGGCTGCAATCTGTTTCTCATATTTATCTTTCGGGATTACTGTTATGATATTCTCTGAATGAAGCTCCTCTTCAACATCCTTAAATTGCGGGTAGTCTCCGAACTTGGCAGGGTACATGTAATAGTAAGCCCTTATTTTATCCTTTGCAATAACCTGGGGAGAGAGAAGCTGTACCTTATTGTCCTTGAGAATTACAAATCCGTATGCCGATGCCCTGTAGGCCTTAACAGACTCATCGAAATAAATTCCCACTGATGTGTCAAAATTGAAATAATCATGAAGGTTATAATATGAATAGCCCTGGTCAAGCTTTTCGGAAATATCATCATCCTCACTCTTTACATCTACGATGCGTGCGACAATATCATTGGCGCCGACAAAATTGTTCCTGGAGCTGAGAACGGTTTTCTCTTCGCCTGTGCTGGTCTTCTTCCTGACCAGTATTGAATGAACACCCGTGTCAAAATAAAAAATTATTTTTCTCATAAATCCTGGCCGTCCTGTCGGTTCATTAATTATATATTATATTTTCGACCCGGAAAACTAAATATTTAGCAATTATAGAACTAAATATAGAAATTAAAGAATATTTTTTTAAAGATATTTGCAGATACTTCCGAAATTTAATTCTTCAAAAAAGTGTCTCATGATGAAATACGGCTCAGTGGTTGTATAAAGACCGGATTTATTAGATGCCGGACACCATAAAAACAAAGAGGTACAGCGCCGGTGAATAATATCCACTCAGTATATTCACTGTACCTCCTCATTGCCTTTCATCAATGATACCGGAATTAACTGTGCTGCTATATGATCCCCTTCTCTATCATGAGTTCCGCAATCTGGATCGTGTTAAGCGCAGCTCCCTTGCGGATATTATCTGACACAACCCACAGGTTAATGCCGTTCTCAATTGACTCATCCTCACGGATGCGCCCCACAAAAACGTCATCTTTACCGGCAGCATCTATGGGCATGGGGTATTCATTCTTTGCAGGATTATCAACTACCGTTATCCCCGGCTTCCCCGCAAGGAGCTTTTTAACCTCAGCAGCAGTGATCTTCTTTTCTGTTTCGATGTTCACCGCTTCGGAGTGACCGTAGATTACCGGGACCCTCACTGTTGTCGACGTCAGCCTTATGCTGTCATCGCCCATGATCTTTTTTGTTTCATGGACCATCTTCATCTCCTCCTTCGTGTAACCGTTGTCGAGGAAGACATCGATGTGCGGCAGCACATTAAATGCAATCTGGTGCGGGTAAACATCAATCTTTGAAACGCCCTTTCCCTGGGAGACCTCCAGTGCCTGGTTGCGGCACTCATCGATTGCTTTTATGCCTGTACCCGATACAGCCTGGTATGTGCTCACCACAACCCTTTTTATTTTTGCCGCGTCGTGTATATGCTTGAGGGGCAGCAGCATCTGTATGGTGGAGCAGTTGGGGTTTGCAATGATCCCCTTGTGCCACTTCACATCGTCCGGGTTGACCTCGGGCACAACAAGGGGCACATCGGGGTCCATTCTCCATGCCGAGCTGTTGTCTATAACAACGCAGCCCGAGGCTGCCGCCTGTTTTGCTATCTGAAGGCTCACGTCAGCGCCTGCCGAGAAGAGCGCTATGTCATAGCCTTTAAATGAATCGTCTCCGGGTTTCTCAACAGTGACCATCCTGTCACCAAAAGCGACCTGTGTGCCCACATCTGTAAGGTCTAAAAACTTAATCTTATCTATAGGAAACTTGCGCTGAAGCAGTATCTTTCTGAATTCGTTACCAACTGCGCCCAGGGCGCCTACGATCACTACATTGTACTTTTTCATAAAATTCTCCTGAAATATATTATTATTCCGCAATAGTAAAAACCGGGCACATGGGCATATGAGAGACTAAAATCCAGCAGCAACCATGTTCATCCTGTTATCGTTGCCCTTTGCCCGTCGCATATAAGCTGACAGCTTACAGTTTAATCCTCTCCTTTGCAGGGATGTCCGGATTCTCCCTGTAGAGTATGGCGATGTTACCGATAATACCCACAAGGCCGGCATTTACAGATGACACTATCTCACCTGTCAGTTCGCGCTTTTCATCCTTAAAATCGACAAACTTGATTTTAATCAGTTCATGGTCTGAGAGCGCCTTGTCAACAGCCTTTGACAGGCTTTCTGTAAATCCCTTCTGCCCCACCATGACCACAGGGTCCAGGTGATGCGCGAGCGATTTTAATTTTCTCCTCTGGCCGCTGCTCAGTTCTATCATAAAATCTCCGGTAAAAAAATTCAGGCAGATGTGCACCTGATGCCAATTATTTACGCCCGTATTTCAAATCAAGTTTTTTTCACCAGATGGTGAAATATAACAGAAAAAATGAAATTTAAACTATTGACACAAACAATTTACTCTATATTTTCAATCCCTGGACTGAGTAAAATATGTAGTATTCAAAAAGTAAAAAATGATTTCCTTGCCCCATGACACTTATTAAATGAATTGATACGGGGATTGCATCGATAGATTAAGTAAAATTATTAATCGGAAAAACCGGTGAAACACAAGGCCCTCTTCTGTTATTATACGTCAGGGTGGTCCGCATATAATTCCCGATTTAGCCGGTATTTCCTGAAAGAAATTCAAGGATAATAATACATGTGGTCACCTGAACTTTACAGGGAGGCGCTGCTTGTTGCAGCCCATGCCCACCGCGATCAGAAGATTCCCGGAACAGAACTCCCGTACATTATCCACTGCGTAAATGTATGCAGCGAAGTGCTGCGTGCAGCTCTGCTGCGCAAAGGTACTGACAGCGACCTGTGCGTCGTTTGCAGCCTGCTTCACGATACTGTTGAGGACACGGAATTGCCATTGAGTTTTTTACAGGAGAAGTTCGGCAGCAGCGTCCTTTCAGGGATATGTGCTCTCACCAAAAACAGCGACCTGCCGGAAGACCGGCGCATGGAAGACAGCCTGAACAGGATAAAGCAGCAGCCTGCCGAAATATGGATGGTGAAAATGGCAGACCGCATAGTGAACCTGGCCCCGCCGCCCCGGCACTGGACACCAGGTAAGATTATTGCCTACCGCGATGAAGCAATTCTGATTCATGAATCGCTTAAAGATGCGGATGAAGCTCTTGCTTCAAGGCTCATGGAAAAAATTGAAACATACAGGGGATACTTTTCATGAAACCTGTTACATCCAGATCCATGCTGCATGATAAAAGTGATTCTTTGCTGTCAGCGTTTTTCGTAATTAACGAAAAGTTCTATCATCCTGAGCTCTGATTGTTTTTTCTCCACGGGGCTGAAATCAGTTACATTGAACTGCGGCCTGTAAAAAATTTTATTTGCCGCATTCTTTACAGGTTCAACATGTCCTTCGCTGATACCACCAAATGTAACAGTAACCGGCGGGTAGAATTTCCCGTTCCACTCCATGTAAAAGTCCTGTGAAAATCCCTCCATGACAAAACTGTTGCTGATAACCTCAATCCTCTGCCAGCTGTCACTGAGGGTCTCCCTGTGTTCCCGCTGCATCTTCAGGTTCATGGTACTGAGTGTCCAGTCATAGTCAGGGCCGTATACACTGCCTGCATTGTAGCATGAACTCTCAAAGACCACATGGGAAGTATTGTCCAGTATCATCATGACTTCACCGAAAAATACAATGTATGGGATGTGTTCCTTTTCTTTCACAGCATCCAGTTTCTTCCTCCATTCCACGGAGAACCAGGAATCCTCCCCGCGCGGCCTTGAGAGAATAAGTGTTATGCATTTACGCACAGGCGTCACTGACCACTCCTCCATGAACAGGTTGCATCATCATATCATGTTCTTATCCGGCGAATTAGAGATCGCCATTTTCATCCTGATAATGTACGATAGAGATCAGGCATCAGCAAGCATAAATCACGGAAAATGTACCGCCCCGCCGCCATTCATGCTGGCAATTCACGTAAATCCCCCTCCCCCTTCACATCTTTTTTTTATTCCCGGATAAAATACGAAGGATATACGGAGAGGAACCGGATCATTGCCGGTTACAAACTGAGGATAATTCATCAACTGCCCTGACCCTGACTTAGTCATATCATCAGCACTGATTACATCCCCCTTCATGCAGCATGCAACATAAAGATTGAATCCGCTCATACGCAGCCCCGATTCAGAGGCCCTGTAATTGAATCGTTCCCTGACCTCCAGCGGAAGCCCCCTCCATGATGCTGAAGCCTCTGCCAGCCTTTCCCTGATTCTTCTCTGCGCGGCTGTATCCGGATTGCGTGGCCTGACATAAGCCCGGCAGCAGTTTATGCCTTTCCACTGGTAATAGACATAGCCGCCAACCTTGCCCCTTACAGACCGGAACATGTGGTCCAGTACAATTTTTGCCATGAAAGCCTCCCGGAGGTGTTTATATACTCAACGTCCGGGAATGATTACATGTAAAAAAAATTTCTTTAATTATTAAAAACAGTGAGTATTTATTCTTTAACTTTTTAAAGCAGACACGCTCTATTAACGCCCACAAAGGGGGCAGAGGCATATATTTTTTTACACTAAAATATATATTCAGGAATTATTACTGAAAAACAGTTGAAGCCTTACTTCTTTTGTAACCTGTATTTATGGTTTACAAAACATCAGAAAAGAAAGTATAATTGACAAATTCCATTTTTTTTAGTATCACTAAATAGAATGCGATGTCAGATAAAAAAGTATTGGAATTATCAGTATAGGAGATTTTTAATGAAACAGACAATGGACACAACCCAGGAGATGCAGCAGAAACTTCAACACAAACTCAGCGTGCAGCTCATGGAGATAGGACAGACAATCCTTGAACTTGAAGAAAACTACATGACATGCCTGAGCCGCCAGATGCAGGAGAAGGTACACAATGCCGCAGACAATGTTCTCGAAGTTGCGAAGAGCATGACAGATATTACAGCAGAGAGAATGAAAAACTGGAAAAAGGAAAAACCCGACAGGAGCTTCCCGAAAACCAGCGAATCCTGGCAGACAATGACTGATGACCAGAAGCTTAAATGGAAACATGATGTGGGACGCATGATGAAACAGGGATTCTGCAACTTCTACGACCACAGGTAATTGACACTACTCCTCCCCGCTGTGGCCTGCAAC
>CAYTSF010000039.1:0-5246 GCA_964440335.1 uncultured Leptospirales bacterium | reverse complement strand
CAACTTCTACGACCACAGGTAATTGACACTACTCCTCCCCGCTGTGGCCTGCAACATGGCAGCGGGGATTACAATACTTTTTTTCTGCCCCATCTCAAGCCTGCAACGACATTTACTTTCTGCCGAAAAGCGTACTGACTTTTTTCTTCAGGCCCGCGCCTGTAACCTCATATACTATTTCGCAGTCGTCAGTTTCATTATCATAGTTTTCAGAAACAATTCTGCCGTTTGTGAAGATGGGCCCCAGTTCCTTTTCAATATAAATGCGTGCCCTGTTATAATCGGGGTTCATGTCGAGGGTAAACTCATTTCCCATGAAGACTTCAGTAATCCTTCTCTGCGCGTCAAGTACGGCGTATTGCTTAGCACTCTTTCTCCTTGCGCTTCGTCCCCTGTATCCGGTATCTGAAGATCCCGTGGCAATTATCCTGTAGGTATCTTCATTGACCCATCCCTGTACTTCCTTCACATCCTGCCCTGCAGTATTATTTTTACCGGTCGAACTGCATGAAACCAGTCCTGCGGCAAGAAAAGCCGGCAGCAGCAATATTAATATGCGGCCGATCTTATGCATAATACCTCCTTGAATCTTTTAATAAAATGCGATGTACATTCACGGTTTTCCTGACACATAAAGGGGTCCCTGGGGCTGGCAGCTTAAATATGCGTTATTCCCTGTACCTTTCAGGCCAGAGTTTCATGAGCCTTTCCATGATTGCCTTCTCACTTCCATTTTCAGTGGGCTCGTAGAACCGTGAACCTTCAAGTTCTTTCGGCAGGTAGGTTTCTTTAACAAAATGATTACCGTAGTTATGCGGGTACCTGTAGTCCCTGCCGTATCCCATGCTTTTCATGAGGCCTGTCGGCGCGTTGCGTATATGCAGGGGGATCTCGTAGTCTCCTGAAAGCGCAGCGTTTTTGGCAGCGCCTATGGCAGTACATGACGCGTTGCTCTTGGGGGCTGTCGCAAGGAATATGGCACACTGTGCCAGTATGAGTTCAGACTCGGGCATGCCTATGTTCTGCACAGCGGTCATGGTCGATACCGCCACGCCAAGCGCATTGGGCGACGCGTTTCCGATGTCCTCGGAGGCCAGGATCACCATCCTGCGCGCTATAAATTCAGGGTCTTCCCCCGCAAGTATCATCTTTGCCATGTAGTAGAGGGCCGCATCGGGGTCTGATCCGCGCAGCGATTTTATGAATGCCGAAATAGTATCGTAGTGGCGGTCGCCTTTACGGTCATAGTAGATCATGGTGTTTTCGAAGGCCTCTTTAAGTTCCTTCGCGGTAATGAGTCCCTCCGCAGAGAGCATGAATGCCACTTCGAGTATGTTGAGCATGCGGCGCGCGTCACCGTTGCCCAGCTGCACAAGGTTCTGGCGGACACCCTCGTCGAGTTTTATGCTGCCATCTTTGAGTATCCGGTCTGTTGCCAGGGCTTTATCGAGTATGTCGGCCAGGTTTTCGTCAGATAGCCTGTTAAGCTTGAGCACGCGCGCGCGTGAGAGCAGCGGCGATATGACGCTGAATGAAGGATTCTCCGTCGTGGCCCCGATGAGCACAATGTCTCCTGATTCCACAGCGCCCAGGACCGCGTCCTGCTGCGCCTTGTTAAACCTGTGAATCTCGTCCAGGAAGAGGAGTGTCTGCCTCCCCATACTCCTGTTCCTTTCGCCTGATGCAATTACCTTGCGGACATCAGCCACTCCTGAAGAGACAGCGCTGAGGTAATGATATTCCATGCCGCAGCCTTCGGCTATGATCTTCGCAAGCGTGGTCTTGCCTGTGCCCGGGTCGCCCCAGAGTATCATAGAAAAAGCCCTGCCCCCGTTTACAGCAGAGTTTATGATCCTCCCCTTTGCGGTGAGATGCTCCTGCCCCACGTACTCGTCAAGGCTTGCGGGCCTGCACCTTTCAGCAAGGGGTGTTACCTGCTCCTCTCTTCCCCTGAATAACGATGGTGTTTTATCAGACATACAATCACCAGCCAGAATTTTCATACCCCGGAGTATCTCTTTAAAAATTCTCAGCCCCCTCCGGGATGCGGGAGCCTTATCGCATAGTATATTTTAAGCAGCGAACTTCATGATATTACATTACTATAAACAGGATTCAACAATGTCAACCGCCAAAATCACACTGGCATACGCAGATAAAAAAAGGCCGCCCATATGGACAGCCTTTCCGGTGAAATACTGACAGAACCTATTCCTTGCCAGCTGATCTCGAGGTTTTTTTAGTCCTTGAAGTCTGGACCTGCATACGCCTCATCTTTTTCAGCCTTCGTCTTTCGGCTTCCTCTTTTTTGCGCTTCTTCTCTTCGCTTGGCTTTTCGTAGTATCTTCTGCGTTTGAGTTCTTTGAAAATACCCTCGAATGCCATCTTCTTCTTAAGATTCTTGAAGGCTTTCTCGATATCGCCGTTTACTTCAACTTCCAGAGGGCTCGTCATTAAAAATCACATCCTTTATTTTTTTAATTTGTAATCAACACTTATGCATGCATTTTTTTTGTCAACGGAAAAAATTAGTCACGCATCCGGCTCCGGCCCGGCAAAAACTCCAATAAACAAAAGAGGGTATTTATTCAATACCCTCTTTTAACCCGCTTATGACCGGTCTAACAGCCGGTGGTTACGATCAATGAGTGTCCTGAAACTTGTCATATGACATGTCATATGTTGCACCCACGCCTGCAAGTGCATCAGCGCATGCGTTGATGCCTGACTGGTAATCAGTTCCGCAAAGAACAGATGCAACCCAGCGCCTGCCGCTTGAATCGTGACCTATCATTACAACACCATATCCGCCACTGGGGCAGGAGTTGTTAAGAATCGGGCTTGTTCCGCCGTATTCAATACATGTCTGTTTTGCAACATCTTTTGCCTGTTGTTCTGTAGTGGCATTATATGAATAGCCTATTGCGCCGGTGTTCTCGCAGATATAAACAGCGCTCGCTGCAAAAAGGCTTCCACTTAAAACCAGAACAAGTAAAGCTGATAAAACTGGTATTCTTTTCATAATTTGCTCCTTATTTTAAATTCCCTTTTTCTGAATATCCGTCATCACTTGGGCGCAAGAACCCTGCTCAGCGGAACAGCCCCTTCAAGGAGCGCCGGCAGGCCATTAGCCACGAGTAATGCCATTGAAATAATAAGAACTGCAAGAACAACACTTACAGCTGCCTTGTTATTTTTAATCTCTTCCATTTCATCAATGGTTGTTGTAAGGATAGTGAAGGCCTTAACTGCAATTGCCAGGATAATAAATGCAATCACCGCTGCCATGATAAAATAAAGCACCACTTTACCGAATGCAATTCCGATTCCCGCTTTTGCCTGTATCGCGCCGAGGAGAGCACCGTTTGCTGAACCAATGGGTCCCTCAATTATCATCATCATTGCAAAGAGGAATGAAGCCAGGAGTATTGCAACAGCCAGGTTGTTTTTCTTGAGCTCTTCAGACTCCTCGATACTTTTTGTAAGGAAATCGAATGCCTTAAAGCTTACAAAGAGGATGAATACTACCGCAAAGAATGCAATCGCCGTCTGGATCGCACCTGCCATTAACAGGTTCGTGTCTATGAGCGAACTTTTCTCTGTTCCGAACTTCATGGGAACAGCAGACTGAAGCATTGTCTGAAGGGGTTTTGACATGATGAGTGCAACACTTGCTATAAGCGATGTAAGCACAATGGCGATGGAATAATTATTATTCTTAATCTCAGCCATTTCATCAATATCTGTAGTCAGGATCATGAAAACCTTCAGCGACATCCACATAATGACGAACGCAAACACTGCAGCAATTACATAAACTATCAGAACCCTGAGCGCAGCTTTTCCAATTGCTGCACCGCCTGCTGATTTAATAATTGCAGATGTCATTGCATCAACAGATGGTGCAATGGATGATCTAACCAGAAGCATTATGCCGAAAACAAAAGCGGCAACAAAAAGACCAACAGCAATGTTATTCTTTTTAAGCTCTTCAATCTCATCAATGTCCCTTGTGAGCATTGTGAAGACCTTAAAGCTTATGAAGAAAACAAGTAAACCGGTCACAAGAGAAATGAGTATTTCAATTGACCCCTGCAACAAAAGCTTATACTCCATAGATACCTCCCCTATTTAGAGAAATGATTTTATTATACCAACTGGACTAAAGCCCAATTCTCATGCCTCCCGTAAATATGGGATTCCATGATAATGAATTAGACGTAATATCTCTGGTATGCTTATTTAAATATTATAAATTCTATATTATTTTCCAGTTTTTTTTTAAAATTTTTATATAAACATGACAATCGGCTAAAAAAAGAACACAGGGATTGAAATAATCACTTTTATAGAATAACATGCGTAAAATTAAAATGCCTCCTTGGCAAGAACATAGACACTAAGAGTGCCCTCCTCATCAAATCCCAAGTCAATACGGCCGGAGATATGCTCGCTCTTATCAATAATGAGCCTGAGGCCCGTACCGGCAGCATAGTGCAGGTCGCCTGTATTGTAATCCTTCAACGAAGGCTGCACCTCACCCGCAGCGGCATTTACAACCCATCCGATCCTCCACGCAACAGGGAACCTGTACTCGGCCTGAACCGCCAGTGCTGTCATGTCAAGGTACCTGTTATCAAGGTACCCTCTCATGATCTCGTTCCCGCCGATACCGCATAACGACCGCAGTGGTACATCCCCATGGGCGATTTTCGCCTTGAAATGAAAGGCCAGGACATGGTCGCCGGTTATTCCAAGGAAGAACCTTGCGCCATATTCATGTCTGCCGAAAGTTTCATCGCTGCCGAGTTTACCGGACTGGTAACTGCTCTTTCCTGTAATAAAAAAACCGCTCTTCGGATAGAACAGGCTGTCCCTGGTGTCGATCTGGAACGAAATACCGGCACCCGACTCAAATGACCCGTCACCGCCTGTAACAGCGCCGGAATCGATTATCCCCCTCTCATCTGTCTCTGTTATTGAACAGCTTCTTATGTGATACAGGGGACCAATATACAGAGGGCCCAGATTTACAAGAAATGCCAGGTCACCCCAGTATTCAACGGGCGTATAGTCCTCTTTAGACGCGTCTGGAGTTTCGGGGCCTATACCCCAGAATGAAGAGGGGTACTTGTTATACTCAGACTTGCATGAAATCTTGAACAAGCCGCTGCCCAGGTAAACCTCGGGAAGAAAACCGAATGTAATCTGTTCGAGCTGCGTATACGCGGCGTAGAAAGTATACT
>CAYTSF010000038.1:0-24391 GCA_964440335.1 uncultured Leptospirales bacterium | reverse complement strand
GGATCCCGGCTTTAAAGGAATATTACGATAACTGGGGCGACTGGGAGCCCTGGCCGTAGAATAAAAAAAGCCGGTGAATTCACCGGCTTTTTTTATTCTGTTGTTAATGCTGTCATTCGCTGTCGGGAAGTTTTCTCACTGCACCCTTGTCTGCGGATGATGCGAGCAGCGCGTATATCTGCAGCGCCTTTGAGATTTTCCTGTTTCTGTTTACTGGTTTAAACGCGGCTTTTCCTTTTGCCTCTTCCGATTTTCTGCGCGCGGCAAGTTCATCGTCGCTCAGTTTTACATTCATGGTCCTGGCCGGTATGTCGATTTCAATAATATCGCCGTCTTTGATAAGGGCAATTCCGCCGCCTGATGCCGCTTCGGGTGAGATGTGACCTATGGAAAGACCTGCTGTCCCGCCTGAAAACCTGCCGTCAGTAATGAGAGCGCACTCCCTGCCAAGATGCATGGACTTTATGTACGAAGTGGGGTAGAGCATCTCCTGCATGCCCGGGCCGCCTTTGGGGCCTTCATACCGTATTACTACAACATCGCCCGCCTGTATCTTTCCGCCGAGGATGCCGTCGCATGCTGCGTCCTGTGAATCGAATACCTTTGCCCTGCCGTTGAACTTCAGGATCGACGCATCTACACCTGCTGTTTTTACAATGGAACCGTCCTTTGCTATGTTTCCGAAAAGTACCGCAAGGCCGCCATCGGGGCTGTAGCAGTTTTTTACACTCCTGATGCAGCCCTGTTCCCTGTCTTTATCAAGTTCAGGGTATAGCGTGTCCTGTGAAGCGAACTTCAGGTTCCTGCCGTTGCGTCCGGGCGCGCTTTTGTAAGTTTCTATCGCTTCAGGTTTTGCTGTGGGACTCATGATATCATATGCCTCAATGGTATCTTTGAGTGTGGGGGAATCAACGCGTTTTACCTTATTGTCTATGAGGCCTGCCCTGTCCAGTTCGGCCATGATGCCGATGATACCGCCGGCCCTGTTTACGTCTTCGATGTGGTAGTGGTAACTGGGGGCAACCTTGCATATATTGGGTATTTTGCGCGAGAGTTCATCTATGTCGTGCATGGTGAAGTTGACCTCCGCTGCGTCGGCTATGGCCAGGAGGTGCAGAACAGTGTTTGTTGATCCGCCCATGGCAATATCAAGGGACATGGCGTTGAGGAATGCCTCACGTGTGGCAACAGACCGGGGAAGCACGCCGGCGTTCCCGTTGAAATAGTAGTCGTTGGCTATTTCAACGATTGCCGATGCCGCCCTTTCGGCCAGCTTCTTTCTTGATGCGTGTGTGGCAACTACTGTCCCGTTGCCGGGAAGCCCAAGCCCCAGGGCTTCGGTGAGGCAGTTCATGGAATTTGCAGTGAACATTCCGGAACATGAACCGCAGGTTGGGCATGCGCACTGTTCCAGCCTTGCAATAACTTCATCCGGAACCGACGGGTCAGCGCTCATGACCATGGCGTCAATGAGGTCATACTTCTTGCCGTCCATGACCCCGGCCTCCATGGGGCCTCCGGAGACAAATACTGTGGGTATGTTGAGCCTCATAGAGGCCATCATCATGCCGGGGATAATCTTGTCGCAGTTTGGGATGCATATCATGGCATCGACCATATGCGCGTTGCACATGTACTCAACGCTGTCTGCAATGATCTCTCGTGACGGAAGAGAGTAGAGCATCCCGTCGTGGCCCATGGCGATACCGTCATCAATGGCTATGGTGTTGAACTCGGGTGCAAAACAGCCCTTCTCCTCGATTATTGTTTTAATGAAACGTCCCATCTCGTTCAGGTGCACATGGCCCGGTACAAGTTCTGTGAACGAATTGACAATGGCAATTACCGGCTTGCCCATGTGACCCTCTTTCATTCCGTTTGCCCTCCAGAGGCTTCGGGCCCCTGCCATTTTTCTTCCCTGCGTTGTTGTGTTGCTTCTTAATGGGATGGCCATGTTTTACTCCTTCATTCTGCTATTGTTGAAATGGATTAAATCTGATCCGGGTTACAGTGTTAGACCGGATTATTGATGAATTAAAACTGCCGCACACTATGTCAAGATTTATATGCCTGATTATGATAAAACTTTCATGATGTCATCAATTGAGTAGGGCTTGGTGAGTACACCGGAAAATCCGTAATCCCTGTAATTTGCCATAACGGGATTTTCAGAATAACCGCTGCTAACAATGGCCTTGATGCCCGGATCAATGGCCTTCAGTATCTCTATTGTCTCCATTCCACCCATACCGCCGAATATTGTCAGGTCGAGGATTACGTAATCGTATGGTTTGCCCGACTCGAAGTGTTCCCTGTATTTTCTTACAGCCTCTTCGCCGGTTTTTACGCATTCAACCTGGTAGCCCTGGTAGCGCAGCATCTTGGTGAAAACATTCAGTATGTATTCCTCGTCATCCATGATGAGGATTGAGCCCCCTCCTGACATGTAGACATGATTGTGCTGCTGCTGCGCAGAGGCCGCAGGTTCGTCTGCCACGCGGAGGTATATCTCGAAGGTTGTTCCACTGTTTTCTTCAGATGTGACGCTTATGTAGCCTGAATGTTTTTTGATAATGGAATAGGTGCTTGTAAGCCCCAGGCCCGTGCCGTTTACCTTTGTGGTAAAGAAAGGATCAAAAATTTTGTTGAGGGATTGCCCTGGTATGCCGCATCCCGTATCGGATATGCGAAGCATCACATAGCTGCCGTGATTAAGCGGAATGTCAGAAGGGATCTCTCCAATGTTTTCGGCAGTTACCCTGATCTCGCCGCCGCCGGGCATCGACTGGACCGCGTTTATTAAAAGGTTGTTGATAGACTGGCTTATCTGATTGGGATCAACAAGTACATCGCTAAGGTTTTCCGGGATATGGAGGCTGCACTTCACTGACGGGTCTTTGATTATAAACTTGACCGATTCATGCAGTATGTCGCCCAGGGATGTGGGCACCTTGAGAGGGTCGCCGCCCCGTGCGAATGTAAGGAGCTGTTTTGTCAGCGCAGAAGACCTTTTAACGGCTTTTTCAATGTCGAGTATGATGTCGGAGAGTGCATGGTCTGTACCTGTCATGCTCCTGGCAATGGATATGTTGCCGGAGATTCCGGTAAGCAGGTTGTTGAAGTCATGGGCGATCCCCCCGGCCAGTATACCGATGGTTTCGAGCTTGCTCATTTTGATCAGCTCTGTGTCGATCTTGCTCTTGATTGTAATGTCGCGGAGGGCAAGGACGATACCCATTGGTTTTCTGTCGTGTTTGATGACAGAGCTGTTCAGCTCAACGACCTTTTCCTCGCCTGACCTGCTGTGAAGCTTGAAGGGCACGCCCAGGTCGGGATTTGTGTATTTCTCCGTTACCTTCCCGATAGTGCTCAGGAACAGGTCGCTGGTTGAATCACTGCTCAGTCTGAGCACCTCCCGGATATTTCTGCCGATTGCCTCGCTGCTGCTGACACCGGTAAGTTCCTCTGCCACCCTGTTCATGAGGAAAATTTTTCCCTCTGTGTCATATGATATTACCCCGTCACCTATGGATGAAAGCGTGGCAGAGAGGTATTCCTTCTCTTTTTCAATCTCTATGTTGGCATTGACAATAATCTGCTGTGCTTCAAGCAGCTCCCTGTTCAGTTTTTCAAGCTTGGCCACCTGGGACTGTATCCTGTTGTACTGGTCCTGGATGATTTTTGATGAATCCCTGACTGATGTAATGTCGGTGATTATGATGAATATCCCCTTTTTATTGCCTGTTGTAATTGAGGAGAGCGACACGATGACATCAATTCTGCTGCCCGTCCTGTTTACCAGGACCGCTTCAAACTGGCTGTTTGACAGGCTGCCTTCTTTCAGTTCCCGTATGATGTTCCAGACGTTTATGTTGCTGGAGTCCTCGATCACGAGAAAGTCGTGTATTGTTTTCGTGTAGAATTCCTCCTCGTCATAACCTGAAATTTTTATCATGTTCATGTTGGCATAGACCGGGATATCGTTGATTACGAACATGATGGCGTCATGCGCCCTTTCAAAGAAGAGGCGGTACCTCTCTTCTGATTCTTTCAGGGACTGGAGAGCGTTGTGGTTATCTTCCCTGAGGGTCTTCAGCTTGTCAGCCAGTCCGATAGAGAGAAGGATGTTCCCTGCGGCAATGCCGATTTCGTAACCGGTGCTGGCCATGAACCCGTCATCGACCAGCCCGAAACTTCTGAGCACTCCGAGGAAAACACCGAATGCGAAAAACAAAGATGTAAATGAATAGTATACCGCAAGTTTTTTGTTTTTAAAAAGCATGGGCGAAATAACAAGGGCAGCAATATATGCCAGCATAAAGAGAGCGGAAACGAGTGATGCAACAGTTGCCCAGTTGTAGGGCAGAAAGAGTATAATGACAGACATCCCTGAGAAGAGCATCAGGAGCGCAACCAGGCTCCTGTGAATAAGGGGAAGGTACTCCTTTGTGTTCATGAAATGCTGCGTGAATTTTATGAGTGTGATGATCCCCATGAATATCATAAAGGGGTGGCTGTAGTTACCCCACCACGGGCTGTCGGGCCAGAAGAATTTTTTTGCGAACCCGTTGTGGATGAAGTCAAACAACAGGATGCTGAAAATAAATCCTGACAGGTAAAGGTACACGCGGTCCAGCGAGGAGAGGTATATGAGCAGGTTGTATATGCAGAGGGCAAGCATAATGCCATAAAACAGCCAGAAAAATCCGTCATAATTAATAAGGTGATTCATGAAGGAGTCGATGCTCCATGCCTTCAGCGCTACAGTGACTGAACCCCGGGACCTGACACTGATATAATATGTACTGCGTCCAGGCAGTGAAGAGAGTTCGGCAATGAAATGGCTGTAACCGTGCGGCATGCGCGAAAAAGAGTACATGTCGCCAGCTTCTATGGGGGTAAAGTCTTTATCTGAGGGGCAATATACAGTGATATAGTCCAGAAGGGGGTAGCATGATTCCATGATCCAGCTTAAACGGTCCATTCCCTGGTTCTCCACCTGAAACCTGAACCACAGCGTTGAATCGGTGTATGAGAAGCTGCTTCTCTTTTCCGGGACAAGGATAAAGTCGCTTTCATTCAGGTCTGTGACATCGGCAATAGACATTGCCCCGGTTTTATCTTCGTAGTAGTGGAGGTAGCCAGAGAGGTCTGTCTCTTTCAGGTCAGGCTGGAGAACAAGTGATTTTGCCGTGGCAATGGTGTCTGATGAGAGGGTAAAAAATACAGCAAAAACCAGGCACAGAAGAACCGGGACTAATTTTCTATATTTTAAATTGACAATCATTTGATCTGTTCAGATAGTTACTGTTTGGCATATGTCAGAATTGAACATGAATAACAGACTTGTTTCCAGACTGGCGTTTGATACCTTCAGAAAGTCTGAAGGGGGTTTTTAAAAGGGGCTTCGCCCCATAGACCCGGTAAAAAAACAAGACAGGAAACAAGTCTTATTTACATTTCTAACGCAATTTATGTCATGTCAAGTTAATAATGAAAATAACCACGTTTTATGGATGAAAGAAGATGGCCGGTGATAAAAAGGGTAAGACTGGAAGTGTAAAGGGGAAACCGAAAGCAGGGGCTGCAAAACCTGCGGGTTCAGGCAGCGGTGGTTCCAATAACGCGTTCTACATTTTAATCATAGTAGTGCTGATTACAGTGATTGTGCTGCTCATCAACAGGTACGCTGATAAGGGGATGTTCAGGTTTCCATCATTCTCAAAAGAGAAGAATACCGGAGAGAGCGAAAATAAATCCGACAACAAACAGGCAAAGACCGCAGAAGATAAAGAGAAGAAGGATACATCGGCAGATGACAAAAAGAATTCTGATGCAGAGGCCCCGCGCGAAAAGGAGGTCTCAATCTATTTTCTCAAACTTGACGAGAAGACTGAAAAGATATACCTGAGCCAGGTGAAAAGAAAAATACAATCAGACAGACCCGTTGAAAACGCGCTGCAGCAGCTGATTAAAGGTCCTACGGCTGATGAAGAGGATAAGGGGTTTATCACTGCTGTTCCGCCAACACTCAGGGTGCGCAGCGTGAACATCAGGGGGAATACCGCAGAGATAGATTTTTCCACAGCCATCGAAGAGGGGGCGGCAGGCGATATCCTCATCAAACGGGTGCAGCAGATAGTCTACACCGCCACGCAGTTTGAGAACATAGACAGCATTGTCATACTCATTAACGGGAAGAAACGAAAAACCCTTGGAGGTGACGGGCTGTCTATCGGTGGGCCGTTAAGGAGATAGCGATGACCGAACAGCTCGAGATTGAGATTAAAGCATGGTGTGATGATCGGGGTGATGTGATTAAACGGCTGGAGTCTGCCGGCGCGAAGCTCGAACAGGCAAGGCATGAGGTAGACATTTACTATAACCATCCTGCACGGGATTTTGCCGTAACAGACGAAGCGCTCAGGATTCGTTCGGTTAACGGGAGGTGCAGGCTTACATACAAGGGGCCCAAGGTGAGCGCAAGGTCAAAGGCGCGTATTGAACATGAGACCGATGCAGGGGATTTTGATTCGCTCAGGAACATCCTCCTGAGCCTGGGGTTTGCCGAGAGCGGAATTGTCGAGAAGAACCGGCTCATATATTCAACTGAGGGGGCCGAGGTGTGCGTTGATGATGTTGATGGACTGGGCACATTTGTTGAAATTGAGAAAATCGGCCAGCTTAACAGCGGGGTCGAGGACGAACTCTTTGTTATTGCCGCGAAACTTGGACTCTCCAGATTTGAACGAAGGTCATACCTTGAGATGAAATATTTCTCCTGACACAACCATGTGATGAAAGCTCCATGAAGTTTTATCCATCTGCTACTTTTTAATCAGCACCAGAAACTGTTTGTGCAGTTTGCTCCAGAGGGGTTCCCTCTCTGTCATGAGGTTCATTGCCTGCATTGCGAAGTCCTTTGTTTTAGTTGTCAGTGTCCTGTACCCGGCAAGCCGTTCGAAGGCATAAACTATCACAAGTTCAAGGTGGAATACCTCCCTCTCCGGTACCGGTTCAACGTAGTTGATAACCTGGGCGCATTTCTTCACAAACATGGTCTCGTCCTTAATATCAGCCAGGTGGTCATGCACAAGGTCATACCATGTGTCTATGTCGAACTCAATGAGCGATATGTATTTTGCCGATATGATTTTTTTAAGTGCGGGGAGTACAGGCGGATCCTCCTTTACTTCAGGGATGAGCGCGGCAACAACCTCTGGTTTCTCTTTTTTTACCTTTGCCTGCTTGTCGCCGAAGAGCGTGTTGAGGTACCTGTACTCTGAAGAGTCCCTGAGGAGCATCATATATATGTCGTGGTCGGTCTCTCCCCGCTCTTCGAGCATGCGCAGAAAAAGGTCGTTGAACACGTTGAATTTTTTGCGCGTCTCTTCGTCAATGTTCGTCATCTCGTGCTTCACGTTGCAGTATACGCTGTAGAGCGCGGGGAGCGGTGCGCTCAGGGCGACTTTGCGGAAATGGTTCATGGCATCAGATACCTTTCCCTCGGTAAGGGACTGGTGCACAAGTGCGATCTCCTGCGTAGTGATTGCTGGAAGGTTTTCGGTCATGAATATAGTATAAAAGGTTTCTGCGGGAGAGCAAGTAATTTTTTTATTGCAGATGAATACCTGTTCTCCCGCTGCGGCAGATTCCCCTACGGTAACAGGTAGCGTCCGGTATGGCTCTCTTTGCATGAAGCCACGGTTTCAGGGGTTCCCTGGCAGATTACATTGCCCCCTGCTGCACCACCTTCAGGCCCCATGTCAATAATCCAGTCTGCCTGCCGGATCAGGTCAGTATTGTGTTCTATGACGATGACGGTGTTGTTCTTTTCCACCAGCCTGTTTATGATGGAGACCAGCCTCTCGATGTCGGCCATGTGAAGACCTGTTGTCGGCTCATCCATGACATAGAGCGCCCCATGCTTCTGAAGTTCAGATGCAAGTTTGATCCTCTGTGCTTCGCCTCCCGAAAGAGAGCTGAGGGACTGACCGATTTCCAGGTAGCCCAGGCCCACGTCGCTGAGCATCCTGAGACCCCTTGTGATTTTGCTGTCTTTGAAGAATTCAATTCCCTCGTCAACCGGCATTGTCAGCACGTCATAAATGTTCTTGCCCCGGTAACTCATGGCCAGAATTTCTTCCCTGTACTTTTTTCCCCCGCACTGGTCGCAGGTAATCACAACATCGTCGAGGAAACTCATCTCTATTGAGATGAAGCCGTTTCCGTTACACTTGGGGCATGCGCCCTTTGAGTTGAAGCTGAAGAGTGAAGGGTCCCCTGCCGTTGCCCTGGCGAACTCCTTGCGTATATGGTCAAAGATGCCGGTGTAGGTCGCAGGGTTCGAGCGTGTGCTGCGGCCCGCAGGGGACTGGTCAACAACGATCGCCTCCCTGTATTTTTTGCAGAAAACCTCGTGTATCAGGCTGCTCTTTCCGCTCCCCGCAACTCCCGTGACGCATGTAAGAACACCCCTGGGTATTTTTACTGAAACATTTTTCAGGTTATGAACAGTCGCGTTTTCTACATGATAGCAATCGCTCCATCCCCTGACAGAAGTCCTTGCAGGCAGCCTCCGTGCCAGGTACCTGCCTGTAATACTCGCCTCACCGGGAAGGCTCTCAAGTGGGCCGGAGTATACAAGCTCTCCACCTTTTACACCCGCGCCCGGCCCTATGTCAATTATCCATTCCGCTGCCTGTATGATGTCGGGGTCGTGTTCCACAACCAGCACGCTGTTTCCCCGGTCACGAAGCTGGTAAAGCATGTCAATGAGTTTCCTGTTGTCTCTGGGGTGCAGGCCGATTGAGGGTTCGTCGAGAACGTAAATCATGTCAACAAGGTCACAGTCCAGCTGGCGTGCCATCTTGACGCGCTGTGATTCTCCTCCGGAAAGGGTAGATACGCCGCGGCTCAGGGAGAGGTAGCCCACGCCTGTTTCAATGAGGTGCGATAGCAGTGTCCTGATCTTGCGGACCAGCGGCCCTGCCGAATCGTGACTTACCGCAGCAATAAAGACGTCAAGCGCGGTCAGCTCCATGGATGAAGCCTGGTCTATTGATATGCCGTTGATTTTCACGCTGCGAGCCCTGGGGTTGAGGCGGGAACCATCGCATGTGTCGCAGTCGGTGTAAATGAAATATTTGTCGTAGGCATTTTTGCGTGCTTCGCTGAGCATCTCCTCGCCCTTGCCGATGTGCAGGCGCTCCAGTTTGCGTGCCACACCCTCGAAGTTCTTCGTGTATGTCCCTGCGCCGTGTTTCTTTTCGATTGGGATCGCTTCGGCGTAGAAGAGCCTGTTGAATTCATCGGTAGGGAAGTCCTTCAGGGGCATGTCGTTGTCAAAAAGTTCAATGCCCACTATCTCGCGCCAGTTCCATCCCCCCACCTTGTAGTCAGGGTGGTCAATGGCGCCCTGCCTCAGGGAGAGTTCACGGTTGACCATGAGGTCCACATCTATCCTGATTTTCTTACCGGTCCCTTTGCATTCAGGGCACATGCCGTCGGGATGGTTGAACCCGAAGAAGAACGACGGCCCGATGAATGGTTCACCGCACCTGGAATAGAGGAGCCTCAGGTGTGAATATATTTCTGTGGCAGTGCCCACTGTGCTGCGGATGTTCCGCCCCATTTTTTTCTGGTCAATGAGTATGGCTGTCGATATGTTCTTTATCTCGTCTACGTCGGGGCGAGAGAGTTTGGGCAGGCGGGCCCTGGCGAATGTCGAGAAGGTTTCAACGAGCTGGCGCTGCGCCTCGGTGTATATTGTGTCGAATACCAGCGAAGATTTTCCCGAACCGGAGACGCCGGTAAATACTACGACCCTGTGTTTGGGGATATCAAGGTCAATGTTTTTAAGGTTATGCACATGCGCGTTTTTAAGGATTATGCTGCCGCTGCCTGCTCTCTGCGATAAACTGTTCATTTTCATTTCTCCTTTATGTTGATGAAACAGTTATGGATGAAACGTTAAGGATTGATTGTAAAAATACGACAAAACCGGTTTATGCTGCAAAAAAATCGGAATGTACGCTGCATTTCGTAAAGAATTCCTGAGGGGTTAAACCCGAAAATTCCTTCACATCGCGGATGAAGTGGGACTGGTCATAGTAGCCGCAGTCAAGGGAGAGATCTGTAAGGCTTCCGCTGGCGCGGTTGTATGTGTCAAGGGCGTTCTGAAATCGTACTATGCGTAAAAAACTCTTTGGCGGCATGCCGATGTACTCGCTGAACCTGCGCTCCAGGTATTTTGCGTTTATGCTGAACCTGTCGCATATCGTATCAACCGTTATCATCCCCCTGGATTCCCTTATAAATGACATGATTCCGTTCACGATGAGGTAATCTTTCCTGTACCCGCTGTTCATCTTCCCGATGATAAAATTTTCCAGTATGTTTATCTTCTGCATTGATGAAGGGGCCGCGCAGATCGAATCAAATAAACGGTCCGATTCTCCGGGGAACATGTCGCAGAGTGAAACTCCCCTGTTGAGTATTCCTGAGAAGGATGGTTGGAAAAAACCGGCCGCGCCAAGGGGCGTGAAGAGCGCAGAGAGGAGGCGGGTGTGCCCGGTCTGTTCAATATCATAGAAGGTTTTTTTCTGCCCGCAGAAGTTCATCCTCGGCTGGAGAGTGCCAGGTTCATCGCCGCTGCAGATGAAGCGATCGCCATAGTTTACAAGGAGTTCGGGAAGCCCGGTGGGTATTACCCTGTAGAGCATCTCTTCAGGGGATGGGGTGCATTCCAGGAGCCAGTAATACTGTATGTATTCCTTCATCTGTGGTGAGGGTTTGAAGATTTCAAGCTTCATTGGATCAGTCTAAAACTGATAGTTTATACTTCAAGCAGTTTTCAGGTTTCGGGATCAGATCATGCCCAGGTTTTTTTCAATGAGCATCTCGAACCTGTTTTTTTCAGAGAAGGCGAAGGAGGTGAACATGCTGTACATTTTAATTTCGGTGTTCTCCAGGTTTACAGACGTGGGGAAGAAGCTGTAGCCCTCAACGCTGTCCATGAGTGACTTTATCTCCCTGCTTACACCTTCGATCTCCGCCCTGCTGAATATTTCTGAATATCCGCCGTCGGGCAGCGTGAACCGGTAGCCCACCTCGCCGTTGTCCAGCAGGTGCAGCGATAGCGAGAGCCGGGATTTTTTTTCGCTGTAATACTTCAGCATGGAATCGTTGATGTAGTCGTGTTCTTTTATCGTGCATTTGCCCGCGGCGTCGGATTCGATTCTGAATACGCAGAGTGGTTTGTCGTTTCCGGCCAGAGCCGATTCAGGGTTGGCAGAGGATACATGGGCTACCGCGCTCTTTGCGTACGATATGAGGGTCATGAGGTATTCGGGCAGGTATTCGGTCTTCTTGCGCATCATCGTAAGGGCCCCGCGTTCGTTCAGGACGAAAAAGCGCGAATACTTTTTCCCCTCCTCAAAAAAAATGTTTACCGCATCTCCGGTGTTGTGTTCAAGTATCTTTGCAATGCAATAAAGCTCGGGCACGGTGCCGTCCGCCATGTTGCGGTTCACAATTCCGCGGTTATACGAGATGGAGTAGAGCATCTGTGTTTCGGAGTTGTACTGCGTGAATGAGACAGGCGCCGCTCCGCCCGGCTTTACCGTGTTGGAAAAGACCGTGATCCTGTTTGATGTCATGGTGATGAACCTCTGCTTTACCGGGGTCTTCTCCCCGGTAAAAAACAGGAGCATGTTCTTCAGGGATGTTTTGAGCGCATGAAATTCCTTTGTGCCGCTGTAGGGGTCCGATGCTGTTATATGCAGGGTGTTTATGCTGTCCATCCCTGTTATCATCTGCCCGTTGATTATCCGCGTAATAATGGACGCCAGGCTTCCGGTGTTATTGAATGCCTCGAACCTGGTCTCGCCCCAGCTGTTGTGATAGAGGAAGATTATCTCGTCGATTTTCTTTGAGTACTTTGAAAAGGGGTTAACCAGGATATAGCTCATCACAGGGAACGGGTCGCGCAGGAAGTAGCTGTTCTGCAGGTTGAGCGACTTTATAGTGAATTGTTCCGAGAGTTCGGCAATGAGGTCCCTGATGTAGTTCGCGTCCATGTTGTAGAAGCCCTGTTCTATGTCGAGCCGCGAGTAGTCCTTCTGGTACAGGCCGTTAAGGCTTATCCATACAACCAGGTTCAAAAGATGGGGGCTTTTCCTGATAAGCACCTTCATGGGCCTGTCCCCGCCGAGGATCCTCTTGCTCAGGTACCAGGATGAGTTCCCCTTTGTGTCGCGCACGTAGTCGAGCGATAGCAGCTTTTCGGGGGGGTATTTTTTAAAATTCAGGGTGTTGTCGATCTTGTTCTCTTCAGGGTTGAAGTGGGAATATATCTTGCGGTTAATGGCAAGCAGGGATTCCCTGTTTATGGCGCCGGTATTCAGTTCATTGCCAAGGGCGTTAAGGATGTTCCTGTACCCTTTGAGTATGACCTTCTTGGTGTTGTTCATCATCTTGTTGGTCGATTCAATGTCCCAGTTCTCGAAACCGTCAACGCGCCTTGTGGTCTCGGCATCCCACCCCCAGTTTTTTATGTAGCCGAGCATGACCTGCCGTGTTTCACCGGGCTCCTGGTTTTTTTCGGTAACTGAAAGGCGCGGGTTGACCTTCAGGTAGAAGCATGTCTTGATTATGTTAAGGGCTGTCAGGTCGTCCACGTTCTGCCTGTAGTGGTTGTAAACGTTGTCGAACATGATGCAGTATGCATCGGTGCTCAGGCGGTCCGATTTGCCGCTCTGAATATTTCTCTTTATCTGGTTGCTCACAAGGGGGTTGTTCTTCTCATCGTGTATGTAACGTTCCAGAAGCCCGAGCTTTATTATGGATTTGAAGGGATTGCCCAGAGACTTGATGACCTGGAACAGGGCCGAGATGAGGAAGTTGCCCCTGTTGATCTCCGCAATATTCCCCAGGTCGATAAAATCGCTGGAGTATGCTGTCTCTGAAACTGCCGAGAGCCAGTTTTCGTATGTGCTGTCAGAGCTGTCAGCGGGCACTGCCCACCAGAAAGGGGTGACGCCGTTTATGATGATCGAGCTCCTGTAAAACTCCTCCTTGAGCATCTGGCCAAGAGATGTGCCTGAAAGCCCGTATTCCTCGTCCTCGTCGAAAACGTTTTTCTTGATATGGTCTATGTCGTTAAGATAGAAATGAATCTCCTTTTTGTGGTTTTCCATGGCCCATTTTTCTATCATGGTGCATTTGCGCCGCAGCAGGGTTACCGAGGTGTTGTCCATGAGGCTGAACCTTCCGCATATCCAGAAATCCATGTCTGAATCCGGCGTGAAGGCAATGGTACCCGCGCTGCCGATGAGCGCTATGAGGCTTATGATCGGTTCATGTTCAGCTTTCTTCTGTGGCGTGAACGACGGGTTGGTTACCCTTATCTGAGAGAGGAGGGCAGCCGGAGGATTGTACCTGGCGATGCCGTGAGGGATTTTTATCTCGCTCACGTAGCCGGGAAATTCAGGCTGGTTGACCGTGAACAGGAAGGGGATATAGTTGAAAAAGTTCACAAGCGCTGGCGTGGAAAGTGAAGCATACAGGGATTGTATCTTGGCGTTGTTGTAATCGGCAAACCTTGATTTGTTCGCGAGTACCTGTTCAATTATTTCGTCAGGCGATAAACCGTTCATATGCGTCACGTTATACCCTGTTCAGGCTATTCTGGCTGGAGAGGGAGTACTGTCCCGTTGTTGTTTTGTCGTAAATATTTGCAACGTACTCGGTGTATGTCTTCAGGAGGTCGAAAGTTATGGGCCGCTTGACGGTTTCCATCTTGCTGTTTTTTATGATGCGCACCCTGGGGTTCAGGGGGTAGAGGCGGTTCATCTCTTCGACAATTCCTATCTCGCCGGTGCTTATCCTCACAAGGTCGCCTGCCAGGAGGAAGGGTTCTCCCCTGTTGATGATGAAGCCCAGGGCCCTGAGGCAGTCGCGCACGTCTGTTGCCAGGAAGCTGAACTTTGTCTTGTAGGGCGCATAGATCATGTTGACCATGAGGCGCATGGCCTGGCGCGGGGTGAGGGATGTTTCACCCGGCTTGCCCATGGTGAGAATAATAAACGTATCGATGAGCCCCAGTAGCCTGACTTCACGCGGCACATTGTTCTGGTACTGGTCAAGGTCGAAGCCGTATGGGTAACCTTCACCGTCACCCTTTTCATGGTGCAGCAGGATTATCCTTTTTTCAATTTCGTGCATGCGGGGATTTTTTTCAACGAACTTGTAGCCCACATGCGTATGGCTCTTCATTATGTCAAAGTCGCTGTCGCTGAGCTGCGCCTTGTGGAGGATTTCCTTTGATACGGATGAAAATCCAATATCGTGGAAAAGCCCGCCCACACCCATGGCAGATTTGACATCAGGCTTGAAATCCAGGCGCGACCCGAGTATTGAAGAGATAATTGCCACATTCATTGAATGGTGGTAATAGTAATCATCCATATCCTTCAGTTTTACAACAACATCAAGGACCCCGTCGTTGTTTTTTTCTGTCTCTGAAATGATCCGGTCCACCAGGTCCCTTGACTTGTCTATGGTGGCCTTCGATATTGACTCGCCGGGTGAATGGATAAAGCTGTATCGTATCTCTTCGAGTAGGTTTTTGGTGTGCGTATATGTTTCGGTTTTCAGCTCTTCGGATATGATGGATTTTTTAACCTGCCCGGCACCTGCCCCTGACAGCTTTGACGGATCAAAGTAGAGTTTGTCGATGCCCGAAGAGAGCAGGTGGTTCAGCACCGCCTGAGAGAGAGGTGTGTGCGCCCCGAGAATGAGATTGTTCTCGCTGTCGTATACATCGAGCGAAAATCTGTGCCCCGCGTTGAGATACCTTACCTCAACAACGTTCTCTTTTATGTTATCGTTTTTATCAGATGGATTCATAGTTTTCCGGATCAGCTGTCATTATAATATAATCAATTTGTCTGTAAAGATGGCAGATTAAAACGCATTCTGTCAAGAATCTTAATTTTTAAAACTTTTATTAAACAGGTCTTTTTTTGCCTGCGGCCTGAACGCTGTTTATATTGTTTTCACGTGGCATTAAATGCCCGTGGCCGGATTCACGGCCGGTCTGATTGAAACTAACCGGGAAACAGGGGTATACTTATGGCGGCAAAGAATTCAACGGCAAATCCATGGCATACACAGTCATATAAGGATGCGGCAGCATCGCTTAGGAGCGATACAGTGACCGGGCTTTCAGAGGAGGAGGCAAAATCCAGGCTGACTCTTTATGGAGAAAACAAGCTCGCTGCCGTATCGAAGTCCTCACCCCTTGCGCTGTTTTTCGAGCAGTTTAAAAATACGCTGATTATAATACTTATTGTCGCCACAATACTCTCCGGGATACTGGGACATGTCGTCGAGGCCGCCACAATCGGGATCATCATCATGTTCGCGGTGATGCTCGGTTTTGTGCAGGAGTTCAGGGCTGAGAGGGCGCTCGAGGCGCTCAGGGACATGGCCGCGCCCCTTGCATCGGTCATCCGGGGCGGGATTGAAAAACGCATAGCTGCCTCTGAACTTGTACCTGGCGATATAATCCTGCTCTCCCCCGGTGACAGGGTACCGGCTGATGCAAGGCTCATTGAAACCGTAAACCTCAAGGTCGACGAGGCGGTCCTTACCGGTGAATCCCTGCCATCAACCAAGAATTGCGAACATGTTGCCCCTGCGGATGCCACCCCCGGTGACATGTTCAACATGGCCTTTTCAGGTACAACAGTTACCTACGGCAGGGGGAAAGGGGTGGTGACATCCACAGGCATGGCTACAGAGTTCGGGCTCATAGCCGGAATGCTGCAGCAGACCGGCAGGGTTGACACGCCGCTGCAGAAGAACCTTGACAGGGTGGGGCGCATACTTGCCAGGGTGAGTTTTATCCTTGTGGGAATTGTAGTGGCCATCGGGCTGTTTCACAATCAGCCCCTGCTTGACATGCTCATATTCGGTATTGCCCTTGCTGTGGCGGTTGTGCCCGAGGCCCTGCCTGCTGTAGTTACAATTTCACTGGCCATAGGCGTACAACGCATGGTTAAACGCCATGCCCTTGTGAGGTACCTGCCCGCGGTTGAGACCCTGGGCTGTACCAGTATCATCTGCTCTGACAAGACCGGTACTCTGACCAAAAACGAAATGACGGTGCGCAGGATTCTCTCTGCGGACATGGTTATTGATGTGACCGGGAGCGGGTATGACCCGTCTGGGGAATTTATCCATGATGGAGAAAGGATTGCGCCTGGCGACGATCTGCTCATGCTGCTGCGCGGGGCGGCTCTCTGCTGTGACGCGCACTTCAGTGAGAGGGATGGCAGCCGTGAACTCAACGGCGACCCCACTGAAGGCGCCATTGTAACAGCGGCTGAAAAGGCGGGCATGAGTCCTGCTTACCTTGCAGGTAAGTATCCGCGGGTGGCGGAGATACCCTTTACTACCGAGAGCCGCAGAATGACAACACTCCATAAATTCCAGGGCGGCTCAATCGCTTTCATAAAGGGGGCTGCCGAGGAGTTGCTCTCTGTGTCGGAATTCCTTCATAAATCTTCAGGCCCGGCCGGACTCACTTCAGGCATGAAGGAAGAGATCATGAACCATGTGCGTGCATTCGGAAAAGATGCGCTCCGCGTAATAGCCGTTGCATACAGGGAGACCGCTGATTTATCTGGCGCGGCAGAGGGGCTTGTGTTCCTGGGGCTCATAGGGATGATCGATCCGCCGAGGCCCGAGGCCGGCGCGGCAATAGAGAACTGCACAAGCGCAGGGATAGGGATCATGATGATTACCGGTGACCACCCTGCCACGGCAGAGGCTATTGCTGATGAACTGGGGCTGCTGGGCACAGGCCGCATCGTTGTAACCGGCAGCGACATAGCAGCCATGGACAGCGATAAACTCAGGGATACGATTAAAAATGTATCGGTCTGCGCCAGGGTTTCGCCTGAGCACAAGCTGCGCATAGTAGAGTCGCTGCAGTCTGCCGGTGAAGTAGTGGCAATGACCGGAGACGGCATTAACGACGCGCCTGCCCTGAAGAAGGCCGATATCGGCATTGCCATGGGGATTACCGGCACGGACGTTTCCAAGGAGGCTGCGGCAATGACGCTCACCGATGACAACTTCGCGTCGATCGTTGCCGCAGTGGAGGAGGGGAGGATCATCTTCAGCAACATAAAAAAATACCTCATGTACCTGCTCTCCTCGAATACCGGAGAGATCGGGCTCATGCTTACCACGTCGATAATGGGGCTCCCCCTCCCGCTCTCCGCTGTGCAGATACTCTACGTGAACCTGGCAACCGACGGGCTTCCGGCACTTGCACTGGCAGTTGATCCCCCTGAACCTGATATCATGAAACGGCCCCCCAGGAGGCCCGAAACAGGCATATTCACAAAGCCCGTGGTACTGCTCATACTTGCAGGTGGCATATGGTCGACCATAGTGAACACCACACTTTATTTCTGGGCCATGCATACGGGCAAGAGCACAAGCGAGGTCATGACAATAGTATTTGTCTCGCTGGTGCTCATACAGTTTTTCAAGGCATACAATTTCAGGTCAGACAGGGAATCGGTTTTTAAAAAGACCTTTGCCAACAGGTGGCTCAATATCGCCATTACATGGGAGGTGACCCTCATACTTTTCGTAATCTACCTTCCCGTTCTGCAGCGCGCCTTCGGCACATTTTCAATGACTGCATGGGACTGGTGCGTGGTGATGGGCGTTTCAGTTTCGGTGATCCCGGTTCTTGAGATATGCAAGTTTTTTCTCAGGAGAAGGTATGCTGACTGACACTGAGCGGAAATCTGGCAATCTTCAGGCTGCCTGAAAAAATTGTATTGCATTCTGAATAATCCGGCATAGTATAAGTTTTAATCCTTGAGCTTAATGGTGGTCCAATGAAAAAGAAAATCATCTTTGCAGCTATCACTGCAGCATTGCTGGCAGCCGTGGTACTCTCTGCTTTTAAAATATTCCACAATCCGGATAAAAGAAGTGATGCAATCAGAAAACAAATCTGGCTCGTTGAACCGCAGTTTGACGATGCCAGGCCGTTTCATGAAGGCCATGCCGCAGTAAAAAAAGATGGCAGGTGGGGATTTCTAAACAGCGATGGCGTCATAGCAGTTAAATTGCAATATGAAGATGCGCGAGATTTTTGTGAGGGGCTTGCGGCAGTTAAAACCGGGAACAGGTGGGGATATATTAATACTCTTGGCCAGGTTCTTATTCAACCGCAGTTCGATGAATGTGATGATTTTAATAAAGGCCTGGCCAGAATATGGAACAGAGGAAGAAGTGGCCTGATAAATAGCTCGGGCACGATACTGATAAAGCCGGAGCTGGATATGATATACAAAATGTCCGAAGGTATGATGTTTATGCTCAATCGCGGCATGTACGGTGTCATCAATCCGGAAGGAAAAATTATACTTGAACCGCAGTTTGATTATGCTGAATTTTACAACGAAGGACTCTCCATGGTAAAGAAAAATGGCAAGTGTGGATACATAGATAAAACCGGAACATTTGTTGTAATGCCGCAGTTTGAAAATGCCCATTCATTTCACGAAGGACTGGCAGCAGTTTATACTGAGACCGGTGATGCCGGATTTATTGACAGGACCGGGAAGTTTGTAGTTGAACCGCAATTTGCCTGGGCGGGGAATTTCAGCGAAGGCCTTGCAGACGTTGAAAGAGATGGTAAACAGGGATTTATCGACAGGACCGGAAAATTTGTAATAGAACCGGAATTCCATATTTCCAGCAGTTTTCATGAAGGGGTGTCTGCCGTGACAGCAGATAAAAAAAGTGGTTATATAAATAAAGAGGGGAAAACTATACTTGAGTTGATATACGATACTGCGGGAGAATTCAGTCATGGTCTCGGGGTGGTATCGAAGGATAAAAAATACGGATGCGTAGATAACGGTGGGCGTTTTGTCGTAAAACTCATGTTTGATAGTGTTCAGGTTCTGGACGATGATTTCATTGAGATCAAAAAAAACGGAAAGTATGGCATTTACAACCATCAGGGTAAAGAGATTCGAAGTCCCGGTTATGAAAAAATTTCCGCACTGGGACAGGGACTCTGCGGATTTAAAAATAATGGAAAATGGGAATATACAGACAGTGAAGGCGCCGTGGTATCTGAGATGCAGTTCGATGATATCAGGTTATTCAGTGAAGGATTTGCACCTGCAAAAAAGGATGGCAAATGGGGATACATATTAAATCCACTGACAAAGAATGATTGATATGTAAAATAATTACAAGGTTACCTTAAATTAAAAAAGCAGGGGATTAACCTGCTTTTTTAATTCGTGGATATTTCTGCGGATTTTATCTTAAACTGTAACCCTTTTTATTTATCTCGTCGATTACCTTCTTCTGCAGCGCCTCGATCTCTGCGGGTTCAAGCGTCTTCTCTTTTGATGCGAACACCACCCTGAATGAAACAGACTTTTTCCCCTCCGGGATCGGCGCGCCTTCATACGTGGAGAAAACAGTCGCCTCCCTTACAAGGTTGCGGTCTGCCTTCATTATCACTTCCCGTATGTCAGCGCTGTATGTGAGCCTGTCGGCGATGACCGATATTTCGAATGGCACCTCCGGGAATTTCTGCAGTTCCCTGAATTTTACCGGCTGTTTCTCTGCATCATACACTGCGTTCAGGTCCATGTCGAACATGGCGGCCCTGCCGTTAAGCTCGAAGGCCGCGGCTGTCTCCGGGTGAACCTCGAAGATCAGGCCTGCATCCTTCCCTTCAATTATAATTTTCATGGACCTGCCGGGATGGGCGTATGGCGGCAGCGATTTTGTTTCAGGAACAAGGCTGTAGTCCTTTACCCGCAGCTTCGCAAGGAGACCTGACGCTATTTCCCTGGCCTCGTAGAATACCGGGGTCTGGGATCTGCGCATGAATACTGTTCCTGCAACGCGGAAGTTTTCACTTATGAGTTCAGGCGACCTGCGGTCATCCTTCAGGTATACCCGCCCCAGTTCAAATATGTCGAAGGACTCCTGGTAACGCTGGTTGTACTTGATAAACTGCATCTGGTTCGGGACAAGGGACCTCCTGAGGCGGTCAATCTCCTGTGACAGGGGGTTCCTGAGGCGCAGTTCTTTATCTTCGTTGATTTTCAGGGCGTTGAGGATATCTGCTCCAAGGAACGAATACCCTGACACCTCGGTCATGCTGAACGCGCCCGAGAGAATTGACTTTACCTCGCGCTCGAAGTACCTGAACATGTTTTTGGCCGGGGGCACGCACGGTACCATGGGAGGTTTAGGTGCGATGTTACTGTAGCCTATGATACGTCCCACCTCCTCGACAATGTCATCCTTCATGGAGATGTCCTTTGTGGCCCGGAAGTGAGGTACCTGGATGTGAAGCGTTTCGCCATCGGCCTTAACTATGTAATCAAGGGCTGTGAGTGTTTTAATGATGGAGGAATCTTCCACCTGCTGCCCGATCCTGCTGCGTATGTAGCCAGTCGTAACATCAATATTAATATCCCCGAGCTTCACAGGGTAGTCGTCAACTATGCCGCTTGTGGCTTCGGCTCCGGGGATTATCTCCCTGATGAGCGCATAGCAGCGCAGGAGCGCATCCACTGTAATTTCCGGGGACAGCGATTTCTCGAACCTCATGGCCGCCTCTGTGCGGGAGTCGAACCTCTGGGCCGTCTTGCGGATGTTTACCGGGTTGAAGGTCGCTGCTTCCAGTACGAGTTCTGTTGTTGCCTCATCGACCTCGCTGTTTCCGCCTCCCATGACTCCTGCAAGTGCAATGGGCCCGCTAACGTCTGTTATTACCACGTCCTCGGGAGTGAGTTCGTGGCTGCGGCCGTCAAGGGTCATGAGCTTTTCTCCCTTTGTGGCGAAGCGGACGATGATCTCGTCACCTTTGAGTTTCTTCCTGTCAAAGGCGTGCATGGGCTCGCCAAGTTCTGCCATGACATAGTTTGTGATGTCAACTATGTTGTTTATGGGCCTCATTCCGATTGCGGTTACTGCTGCCTTGAGCCAGTCCGGGGACTCTGCTACCTTTATGTTTTTTACTACAAGCCCGCTGTAGCGCGATGCACCCTCGGGATTTTTTATGCTCACCTTCAGTTTGTCCTCGTTTTTAAGAGAGCCCAGGATGGAACGGTCAACGGGGCTTTTATGCGGGCGTCCAAAGTGGGCCGCGATCTCGCGGGCAAACCCGTAGTGCCCCCAGAGGTCGGGCCTGTGGGTGATAGACTTGTTGTCTATGTTCAGGCGAACGTCCACCCAGTCGCTGTATATTTCGGAGAGCGGTATGCCGGTCTTTGTGTCGGGCGGCAGTATGAGGATGCCGCTGTGGTCATCGGACAGGCCCAGTTCCCTGAGCGAGCAGAGCATGCCGCTGGACTCCACCCCCCGGATCTTTGACTTTTTAATTTCAAATTCTTCGCTGAATTTTGTGCCCACTGTGGCCAGCGCGACAATGTCGCCGGCTTTGTGGTTAGTCGCCCCGCACACAACCTGCAGGGTCTCTTTGCCGGTGTTTACTTTACACACCGTGAGCTTGTCTGCGTCGGGGTGTTTCTCCACGCTCTCAAGCTTCGCAGAGAATATTGTATTGAAGAAACCGTTTATGTATTCTATGCCCTCGATTTCAGCCGTTGACATGGTCAGCTTCTCAGCTATTGAACCGGGTGTGAGTCCCGATATATCAACCATCTTTCCAATTATTTTAAGTGATATCCACATATTATTCCACCTTTACCTTAGAATTGCTGCACGAACCTGATGTCGCCGCTCATGAAATGCCGTATGTCATTGATGCCTGCCCGCATCATGATGAGCCTATTGAGCCCCATGCCGAAGGCAAATCCTGACCACTGTTCCGGATCGATCCCCCCTGCCCGCAGTACGTTGGGATGGACAAGGCCGCAGCCCAGAAATTCTATCCAGCCCGACTGCTTGCAGACCCTGCACCCCGTGCCGCCGCAAATGAGACAGCTGAAGTCCAGTTCAAATCCCGGCTCAACAAAGGGGAAGTAACCGGGGCGGAGGCGCACCTTTACCTTGCTTTTGAATACGCCGCTCAGGACCTCCTGCATAACATAGATAAGGTGGGCAACGGATATGTCTTTATCCACCATCATCCCTTCGACCTGGTAGAACGTGTGTTCATGGGAGGCGTCTGTTGCCTCGTACCTGAAGACGCGGCCCGGCGCCATGATCCGGAATGGCGGCGTCATCTTCTCCATACCGCGGATCTGTATGGCAGAGGTGTGCGTGCGCAGGAGGTTGCCGTCCTCTGTCCAGAATGTGTCCTGCATGTCGCGTGCAGGGTGGAACTTGGGGATGTTGAGCGCCTCGAAGTTATAGTACTCGGTCTCCGCCTCCGGGCCGTCAAGGATCTGGAACCCCATTGATGTGAGTATGTCCTCGATCTCGTACTGGGTCTTTGATAATGGGTGCAGGTAGCCGGGCTTCCTCTCCCTGGTTGAGACGGGCTGGTCCAGGGTCACGTCGATCCATTCCGATGTGGCCAGGCCGCTGAAGCTTGCGGCCTTTATGCCTGCCAGCCTTGATTCGATGGCATCCTCGACCTGTTTTTTTATCTCGTTGGATTTTTTACCAACGGTGTTGCGCTCTTCGGCAGGGAGTTCCCCGAGTGTGCGGAGAATACCGGTCAGTTCACCCTTCCTTCCCAGGACACGCACCCTGATCTCCTCCAGTGCATCGAGGGATTCAGCTTTTTCGATTGATGCAATGGCATCATTTTTGATCTGGTCAAGTTTCTTTTCCATGAGTTATTCCTGAATATGTTTTATACCGGCAGGTACTGCCGGACTGACTGTCATCAGTAGAATATGCCGGGGCAGGGGCAAAAGCCGGGGGAGATTAGAACCTTCCCGCTTTGCCCCGGTTAAATATGAATCGTATGTAGAATAAAATATTTTGCATCGGAGTATTCCTGTTAAGGTATTCAATAAGAAAAAACAGTGGGAAAAGTCAAGGAAAATGTGAGGTTTTGTGAATTTCCTTTGAGAAACCGGGCCCCGGTCACTGATTATTCACTTTTTATATTCAGCAAATGTACGGAGCTGTGACGGAGCTGTCAGGTATGATGATGATATACAGAAGATAAACCGGCAGGTAATATTAACGATATATCCGGATTACCGGTTATTTTTAAGATGTTCAATGGCCATCTTTGCAGCACCCATTGCGGACATGCGCGACTGCTCCCTGAGGTGGATGAATTTTACCTTCTCCTTCATCCCCTTCATTGCGTGGTCCCTGATTATTGATTTCACCACCGGGAAGATGAGCCTGTACGCCTGCGAGAGCCCGCCGCCAAAGACCACTGCCTCCGGATTAAAAATATTCACCAGGTTCACTATGCCATAGCCCAGGTACGTGGAGATTTCATTTATGCATTTCAGTGCCAGGTCATCGTTTTTCATGGCCTCTTCATAAACCATGCGCGCGGATAAATTTTCCTTCTTCATGCGCTCATGAATCGATGAGCCGGGGAATGACTTCAGGTATCCGGAAGCCGCCTGTACCAGCGCCGTTGCAGATGCGTAGCGTTCCAGGCACCCGCGGTTTCCGCAGGGACATTCCCTTCCATTAAAATCTATTGTCATGTGGCCTACCTCAAGGGAACTGCCCGACTGCCCAGTGTATATTTTATTTTCAACAACCGCTCCGCCGCCAATGCCTGTTCCCAGTGTCACCATGAGCCAGTTGGTGTAGCCCCTTATGTTCTCCTGCAGCCATGCGCCGGCAGTGGCCACAGTGGCGTCGTTTTCGAGCACAACAGGAATACCTGTGAGCCTGGTTATGTTTTCTGCGAGCGGGTAGTTTTTCCATGCCGGTATGTTGGGGCTGGTGATAACAATTCCCCTGCGGTTGTCCACTGTTCCTGCGGCGCCTATACCTGCGGCAGTGAGTCTGTCCTGTTTTATGCCCGCATTATGTACCATGGAGGTTATGAGCCCGGCTATGGCACGGTCTATTCCATCGGCACCTGAAGGTGTGGGAGTGTCGGCAGATGTTATTATCACGGCATCGCTGTCTGTTATTACACCCTTGATGTTTGTTCCGCCGATGTCGATTCCTGCAAACATAATCATACTCCTTCAGAAAAGGTATGCCCCTTCCATCAAACCGGATGGTGATGGCCACAGGCTACAGGTGAGCGTCCCCTGTATTAATGCAAATTGCTATCGTATATTTAATCTCCGGAATACGGTTAAACGTCAATAAGTTTTGCTGAATTGATTTACACAAAATGAAGGATGGGGATATTCCTGGATCAAAAATCTAACTCTGACAGAGTACTGTTCCTCAATTACCGGATCAATCCTTATCCCTGAAT
>CAYTSF010000037.1:10776-24779 GCA_964440335.1 uncultured Leptospirales bacterium | reverse complement strand
AAAACTGCAGTTCTGGTCAAAAACATCAGCGATATAGAATACATAATTACCGATTCTGAACTCGAAGCCCTGCTGCTTGAAAGCACCATGATAAAAAAACACAGGCCCAAATTCAACGTGCGCCTCAAGGATGACAAGCGCTACCCCTATATAGCAGTAACACTAAATGAAGAATACCCAAGGGTCATATACACGCGGAACATTAACCGTAACACAGACCGTTACTTCGGCCCGTTCACAGATGCCAGGGCCGCTAAAAACACATCCATAATGATCAACAACCTCTTCAAGCTCAGGACCTGCCGCAGGCAGATTCCCCTGAAAGATGACGAAAGGCCATGCATAAATTACCAGATAGGAAAATGCTCAGGCGTATGCACCGGTAAAATCACCCGCGACGAGTACAACGCGCTGGTAAGCGATGCTGTCAGTTTCCTCGAAGGTAACATTGAGCCGGTCATAGAGAACCTGAACAGGCGGATGAAGGCATACTCCGGAGACATGGAATTCGAAAAGGCTGCGCAGATGAGGGACATGATCTTTGACATACAGACAATATCCCAGAGGCAGAAGGTGGACCTCCCGTCAGGGATCAACCAGGACTACATGTCAGTAAAGATCACCGGCGGCGAGGCAGTGCTTGTACTCTTCGAATTCAGGCACGGTATACTTACAGGCCGGCGCGTGAACATATTTGCCAACGCGGAGTACACTGATTGCGGCAGCGTACTGGGCACTTTCATCATTGACTATTACAGGGGACGCGAAATCCCTTCACGAATAATAACATCCGACACTGCAGCAGACTCGAAACTAATCTCGGCACACCTGACCGAACTTGCAGGCACCAGGGTAATCCTCACAACTGCCGTATCGAAAGAGGACACTGCCATCATTTCAATGATAAACAAGAACATAGATATGATCATAACCGAGCGCCTCATAGCAGAGCAGAATAATCCCGCCGCGGGCCTGGCAGAACTGAAAGATGCCCTTATGCTTGAGAGTGAACCCGAAATAATGGAATGTTTTGACATATCAAACTTCCAGGGGACAGACGCAGTAGCGTCCATGGTACAGTTCAGGTCAGGCAGGCCGGAGAAATCAGGCTACAGGAGATATAAAATAAGGGGATACGAACAGTCCAATGACCCCGGCATGATTCATGAGGCAGTATCCCGCAGGCTGCAGTACCTTGTGAACGAAGAACTTGAACTGCCGGACCTTGTAATCATAGACGGGGGCCCGACACAGCTGACCCGCGCAATCGAAGCAGCAGCCAACTTTCTGCCTGACCTCAGGATCATATCCCTTGCAAAAAAATTTGAAGAAATATATACTACGCCTTATGACGCACCTTTGCGGCTGCCGGAACACTCCCCGGCGCTTAAACTGCTTCAGAACATACGCGATGAATCCCACCGCTTTGCAATTACCTATCACAGGAAGCTCAGGGACAAACGCACATTGACATCCGAACTCGATTCAATCCCTGACACAGGTGAAAAAACTAAAATGCTGCTTTTAAAACACTTCAGATCTGTTGAAGCGATAAAATCCGCATCCGTTGAAGAGATATCTTCAGTTCAGGGAATCGGGAAGTCAAGGGCTGCGAAGATATACAGCTTTTTTCACCCGGGCACAGAATGTTGAGAAATTATAATAAACAGCAACAAGTATATTAAACCACCGGCTGCAGTTGCTTATAGTTTTTTTATCCCGTATATTATTTTTTCTTTACAAGCAGAGCACATACGTTTTAATTGCCAATAGTGCGGGGCGTGGCGCAGTCCGGTAGCGTACTTGAATGGGGTTCAAGTGGTCGAAGGTTCAAATCCTTTCGCCCCGACATACAAAGCTCTGATTTATTCAGGGCTTTTTTTATTTTTTAAAACAGAAACAATTCAGCATCAATTCCTTAACATTTTGCAGTATAAAATTTTCTAATACCATGGTCGTGTAGAATGTTATTTATACACCGCATTAGCGAAAATTAATCCACTGCGGGAATCAAATCTGGAACCATTTGACCCTATAGGGCAATAGATTATTGATATTATGACAGAAAAAACACTTTTCTTGTCAGAATTAATTTTTTCAGATTGTTCATGAATTGAGAGATAAATTGCAGAGGTATGAAAAGTAAAAAAAGAGGGGCAATCCCCTCTTTTTTTTTAAATCAAATTACATTGCAGAAGTATCTGATTTCGGAGCAGCTTTTGGTTTAGCTTTAGCCTTTACTTTGGCTTTTGCCTTTGGTTTAGCTTTTGCCTTTACCTTGGCTTTTGGTTTTGCTGCTTCTTTCTTCTGTGCAGCAACCAGTTCGCTCTGAAGTTTTGCTATTGATGCAGTTTCAGTTTTGAGATCTTTTTGAATCTTTGCAACCTTTGCTTTTTTCTTTTTAATAGTAATATCAATTTGTTTAGCAGTTGCCATAAATACTCCTTAAAAATTTTTTTTCATTTCATCTGGCAATAACATTTAATATATCGGTGCAACCGGCGCATAGCTTGAATTATATTTCAAATTTATAGCTAAACATCACTCAATCCCTGCATTATTTTTTTCAATTTATTTTCAGTTAATCACCTTTCAAACATTTCAATATTCCACATGGCAGTTTCATAACCATGCCTTGAAATAATATTGAATTCTTCTTCTGTCATTTTCTTCAGGGTCGTTGGATATCCGGCTGCCATCTTTATCTCATCGTCACTTAACCATTGATATTTTGAAAGTCTTACAGCAGCCTCACGGTTTTTCTTTTTAAATTCATTTATTGATTCAACCGGATTTGTCCCGATAAGAAAATAAAAACCTGCGCCCGGATTTTTAAATAGATAATTTGTGAAAGAACGCACCCTTAACGACCGCACCTGAGAAAGGATCATATTCACTATTCTTACAGCCCTGCCCGGATTGAATATCCCCGGTATAGACTGGCTGGTCAGCAATGAACTGGCATCTGACACAAAAACCATATCAACTTCTGACTGTTTCTTGATTGACTGATTTCCCATATCAAACATGGGCTCCAGTCCGAGATTATCATAAACACCGCCATCATACAGGTGGAGCCGTTTGAATGGAGGCCTGTAACCGGGTATCAGTTCATCTGAATTCCAGTCAGTTTTTTTGCGCCATTTTAACTTATCAATTTTTAAACATACGGGGCCGATTCCAAAAGGAAAAGCAGCTGACATAGCCATTGCCTTGGCCAGTTTATAACCGGGTATGTCAGTATATCCCAGTTCATAGTCCCCCACCTCCTCTCCCTTTACACGAAAACGATGACCGTCCTCGCCTGTTGTCCCGTTGATAGACCACACCGGTTTTTCAGGTAAATCTTTTAATGTCAGTTTAACATTCCACTCATCTTCAATAGTCATTGCCACAACATTTGCCCTTGAGAAAAGGTATCGCCAGTTAAAGGGATTGATTACAAGCTTCAGGAAAGTTTTAAACTGGAGTGAAGTCGATGTTAAGGTTTTTTTTATTTCGGCGAAGACACGGCTTTTATACACCTGTGATGAGGGCCAGTTTTTTTCGTTGATGCTGAAAACAAGTCCTGTGAAAAGGCTGCCGCCTGATACCGATGATATGTGGTTAACAAGTTCAAGTTTATTCTTCTCAGCAAGGTATAGCAGGACGCCGGAATGAAAAGCAGCTGCCCTGACACCGCCACCTGATAATGCAAGGCCTATTCTTTTCCGGTTTTTTTTATCCATTGTCATCTCCCTGAAATTTTTTTATATATTCATTCATAAAGTATAATTCCAAAACAGTATCCTCCAGTCTGCACTAAAGCTACCGTTAATTTTAAAATTGCATTCATTCATTTTTTCACAAGTCAATGAATTTATTCACAATATACATCATTATCAACTGCAACAAAATTCATAAAGAACTGTCCACTAACCGGTTTTTATAATCTGCCGGAAATTAAAAGTTTCTCTGATTTTATGTTTTTTTATTTATATAAAACTGCTAAAAAAGTGATTGCAATACATTATCAGCTGTATAATTGTACAAAATAAATGAAATTGAAGGCCTGAAAAATTAAATAAATGGGGAGGATACAAAATGCAGGAATACATATCATTGTTTAAAAATCCAACCGCAGAAGCCCTGTTCATGGAGAAATATGATTTATGTTTAAAACAATGGCCGGTTCCTTATGAAGCAGAATACATCGATACTGAAATCGGCCTTACGCATATTATTAAATGCGGCAACAAAAAGAGACCAGTCCTGGTATTATTGCATGGCGCGGGTGGTACCTCTGCAATGTGGATACCCAATATCAAAGCATTATCAGAGAAATATTATGTTATCGCAGTTGATATTCCCGGTGATCCTAATAAAAGTAAAATGAAGAAAACATTTAAAAATACAAAAGATGCATCTGCCTGGCTGATCGATGTTATTAATAAATTGAAAATTGAAAAATTCAGCATCATGGGATCTTCATATGGCAGCTTCTTTTCTATGATTTCAGCGATTCATGAACAGCAGAGGGTTGAAAATTTAATAATATGCTCACCTACTATATCAATCACGAAAGTTCAAAAAGAACTATGGTTCTGGATAATTAAAAATCTGTTATTTTCTTCTGATTCAAATCGTATGAAATGTTTGAGATGGTTCAACGCTGGTAAACCGTTATTAATGAATAAAGATTTTACCGATTTGCAGATTCTTGGCATGAAAGATCGTAGTCTTAAAATAACAGCCCTTGCTCACCTCTTCAGCGACGAGGAATTGCTGCGTATTACAATGCCGGTATTATTATTAATAGGTAACAAAGAGGTTGTTACTAAAGTTGATAGAGTTAAAGAAAGAGCGGAGCGATTAATTAAAA
Source organism: uncultured Leptospirales bacterium (assembly GCA_964440335.1). Taxonomy (GTDB): domain Bacteria; phylum Spirochaetota; class UBA4802; order UBA4802; family UBA5550; genus JAAYBQ01. Next base: position 19,918 of record CAYTSF010000037.1, on the reverse strand, counting down.
ATTTAACATTCCGCATAATTGATGATGCCAGCCATACTCTTTCTATTGATAAAGCTGAAATTATTAATCCGATTATTCTGGATTTTCTGAATACAAGTCCGTTAAAGAAGTAGCGAATAAATTTCAGGATATGGCAAAGATAATACTCAAACCACACATCAAATCAATTCACGGCATGGCTGGGGGCATGGTCTTTTATAATGTTGCGGGAGTACAACTTGTGCGCCGTTACAGTATCCCCCGCAACCCGCGCACAGAAATACAGCAGGCAAACCGCTCTGCCTTTGCCCTGGCCATACAGTGCTGGCACATGACAACCCCTGCAGAAAAGTCCTTCTATGAACGAATTGCTTACGGCATGAACTGCAGCGGCTACAACCTGTTCATTTCAATGCGTATGAGGGGGATCACAACCTCCATGCTCAAACTCATGTACATGAAGCGGCAGGTACCACTTACTCATCATGTACCGTACCTGAAGGCAGACACCTCCGTTATTCCCGGGGCATATTACCCGGATTCATGTAATATTGCGAGAACTCATACACAAGATACACCCCGTCCGCCAGGAATATACCTTACAGCCGCATAGCATAATCATATCTTATAAAACTTTCACTTCCTGTAATGATACTATTTCATTTCATCAATGAGAAGCTTCACTATACCAAATCCTACCCAGGAATAATAGACAATCATAGGCCATTTCCAGTAACTTGCCGGTATCTTGCTCGCCAAAAATATAGCCCCTGCGGCAGAGGTGAAGATCAGCAGACACTGTATTGTATCAAATAGATTTATTTTACCACTTTTTAACATTTTGGGTATTTTAATCACCCCGATAATGGCAACCACGATAAACAATGCCGGACAATACCTGTATATCAGATAAAATACCAGACCTGTAATAGAAAAGGATAAAACAAGACTTTCACTTATCTTTTCGCTGATACGGATCTTCAGATTGGAATAATTGTCATCTATCCTGGCCATAAAAAACCTCCTGTATAATCATATGCTAAAGTATAATACGACCGGTATGACACACAGTGTCCTATGCGTATGTTTAGTAACATACTATGACAAACTACCTTATACACGCATCCCTGAATTTCATCTCTTTGCACCCCGGCAGACAAAATATTTTCTACTGGACACGTTTTTCCGTATTATTAAGCATAAGTCTCTGCCGGGGTTAATACCGGAACATGCTGTATAAAATTTACAGTGGCCCCTTACATTAACAGCAACAGGTGATAGAAATGGCAAAAGGTGCAGGCAAAGAAAAAGCAAAGGCAGGCAATGACCCGGTTACGGAGAGGATTTCGCGCGATCCAGGATTTGCGCTTCACTACGCTGCCGAAACCGGCGATATCAGCCTTGCGGCACTGAGGCTTGAGAGCGGTAAAGTTGACGCGAATTATGTTGACCAGGCAGGATTCACACCTTTATTCCGTGCGGCAATGAAGAAGCAGGTAAAGTTTATATCTTTCATACTTGAACATGGCGCGAATCCTGATGCCCAGACCCGTGAAGGATTCACAGCACTCATGGCCGTTGCGGAATCGGGCAATACAGAAATCCTGCAACTCCTCATCGACCATAAGGCCAATCCAAACCTGAGAAACACACAGGGCACCACATCCCTCCACATAGCCGCTGCGCTTGGCCATACAAAGATAATAAAGATGCTCCTTGAAGCAGGTGCTGACCCGTCAATACGGGACAACACAGATATCAGAGCCATACTGGAAGCTCAGGCCGGCCAGCAGCTGACCGTTACAGACGGTCATGAGGAAATGCTTAAAGGCCTCAGGCCTGTTGATGTAGCAAGGATGTGCGGTCATGACGAAGCGGAAGAGATACTGAAAAAAGCCAGGTAACATGAAACATACACGTTGAATTCCACTGATGCGCGAGTAAATGCCATGGAGCTGCGCCATGAGATAATTAAAACCGAGCGGCACACTTATTCATTCGTACTGAGTACAATAAGCCTGTCATCCATTGACAACATCACGCCATCGAGGTACGCGTCCCCAAGGTCAGTTAAAAAATAAACACCGTAATTCCTCTCATGATCATGCTTATCGTTGTCTTTTCTGTATCCAAACAGAATGTCATTTTTTTTCAGCGTGGCTTTTTTCAGCTCACCGAAATCAAACCTGGTTTCACGGTCAATTTCAATGGAATATGCAGCAGGGGATTTAAGGTAGATTTCACATCCCCTGGCGTCAAAGAGCTCCCTGTATATCGGGTAAAGCAGGCTCTCCTGTGACAGCTGTGCCATGAGGCTGCTGATGATGTTGTCGCTTATGATAAAATCACATGTCTGTGTTATCTCAACGATGCGCCGGTTTTTATCATCGTACAGTTCAGCCACAATATTGATGTCCCTGTTTTTTATGATTGCCTGGAGGTTCAGGAGCGTAAGTATGGTCCTTGCATCCTTCTCCTGTATATCCAGCTCATCATAACCCAGCACCAGGATTGAACTGTAGCTGTTTACATCCACATGGTCCAGGTCGCCGTACCTTGTCGTGTTCCCCTCGAAGCAGTTTATCCCAACATGCGGATGCCTGGAGTTTATTTTTCGCTGCAGTCTGCTCCCCTGCTCCGCGAATTTTACCGGGTCATGGTGATCTGCGATTATGGTAATCTCTGCCCCCTCAGCAAGGTAACCGCACAGCGCGCCGCATATGCAGGTTATCCTTTTATTCCAGCCCAGCACCAGTATCCTCTTAACCGGCTTCCCTCCCTGGGGCCTCTCAGCAGCTGAATCCCGTGGTTCCATTTTCACATCAGAAATCATGATCTTCTCATCTTCATCCTGGAGCATCATGATAACGCGGTCACTGGCGCAGAGCATCCTGCGTTTATCACCTGCCGGGTATTTTGCGCCGGGGTTCAGGATCTGCTCCATGCCCCTGTCAGTTTTTCTCTCTATGCCCAGGGGAATGGCATTGACGCATGCCAGTACCAGTTCGTCAAATTCCCTTCCTTCGAAATTCCTGAGCAGCGAATGGTCCTTTACTGTTGCCTGTTTATTGCCCCTTGCGGAAGGAATAATATAAATTTCACTTTTTTCATAATTCAGTATCTCGGTCAGGACGGAACTGAATCCAGGCTGTCCGCAGGTCTGAGCCGTGATCTTGGCCAGCCACTCGTTGTCAGGGATAAATATGTTATTTTTTTTCAGGTACGATTTGCGCCCCCTTTCCCAGTGCTTCAGCGCATCCCTTACATCAGGCTCGTTCAGTATGCTTATAATGTGGGGCTTCAGCTTCACATCGCCGGGCTGGTTTTCCAGCGCAAGCGTAGTCTTGAGGACAAAAGCATCATCGCTCAGGACTTTCATTGAATCATGGGGCGGGAGGATAATTATGGACTTCGCGTTTTCGGGATGCACAAGCTTCAGGTTGTCAATATCCAGCGGATTGCCTGACCTGCAGTGAATCCGAAGCTCATTCCGGTAATCCCTGCTGTCAGGATACGCGTTCCGGAGAATCTCCTTCTGCCTTATCTTCAGGTTCAGGTCATCCTCCATTGCGATCTTGTCCCTTTCGGCAAGGATCACAAGGTGCCTTCCCCTGCGGCCGGCATGGGCAAGTACAAGTTCATGAATAATCTTAAAAACGGCCGGTGACCATCCCAGTATCAGTGTGAAATCATTTAAGAGTATTTCAGATTTACCCTTGCGTATCTTTTCAAAAGCCCGTTCCAGGCCACTTGTGAGCACGCCTACCAGCGCACTGAAGATCAACACGCCCGCAAGGGTAACGGCAAGGGCTATGATGCGGAAACCCCATGCAGTGTCGGCCTGTATGGCGCCAGTATCAATTGTATGTTCAAGGCTCTTCCAGAAGGCGTCCATGAAACCGTATCCGCCGCTTCCATGTACAGGTCGTATGTTGAAGATAGTAATTATCAGGCCTGAAACCAGCGCTATGATCAGCGTAAAAGCCGCGAGCCATATGACAACAGCTCTGGTTCCGCTGCTCAGTGTGTTTTCAAACCAGTATATTACCAGTTTTCTGAAGGGTATTCCTTTCTTTCTCAGGCCCATTGTCAGTCTTTCACCATTTCCCGGATAAGTTCAATGATAAAATAAATCCCCCTTAATTGCTACTTTTTTACTCTTTAATTCATGAGAATATTTTGATTATACCCGAAAGAAACTTTACTATTCACCTGACAGGAGAATTGTCATGACACATGGCCTTAAAATCAGAACGGGCGAATGCGGATCATGCGGTGCGGTAATAGCAGCCGACCTCAGGTTCTGCCCGTACTGTGCTGCGCAGATGCCCGACATGAACCTCCTGCCCAGGGATGTTACATCCTTCATTGAGGAGAAGATCGCGCCCCTTGACGGTTATATCAGCATGGGTCTGCCAGGTTACATTGTTACAGTATCCAGGGCGCTTCCGGTACTGGCTGTGCCCATTGCTGCATCCGCGGGTATAATGCTCATAACCGGAAGCTGGATTTACGCGCTTATCTTTTTCGGCTGTGCAATGTCCATGTCATTCATCGCCTTTCACTCATTTTATGAGTACTACCACTTCAGCGCATTTTTCATGAGGTGGCACTGGAAGAGAAGGATTAAACCTGTAATTGTCAGGTACCTTGAGCAGAAAGGATTCCCTGAAAACTCATACTACGGGGTCGCACTTGATTACCTGGCAGCACAGAAGTCACCTGCCAACTCGGATGCGCTGGTGATCTTTGATGAATAACCTTGTGTGTCAAAACTGCGGCGGTCCACTCCGCACAACATACCTCAGGTGCCCGTACTGCGGCAGCTCCATTGATTCAGGCCGCAGCCTGTCCGGCAGTGATCAAAAACGCCTCTCAACCTTTGCAACAATAATCGACCAGAACCTCTGGAAAAGCCTTTTCCGGTACAGACTTTATATCCATTACATCATCGTGTCAGCAAATATAATTCTCATGTTTCTCTTTACGTCATTACTTCACCATTTATCCGGATCAATACTAATACCCGCGATCAGTATGCTGCTCATGGCTGTACTCACGGCAGGGGCATATTTTTCCCTGAACTGGTTCAGCACCCTCTATGAATCCCTGATGAGAAAAGTTTACCTAATACGCATAACACCCGTCATAGAACATTTTCTCGGCGCGTATAACTATTTCGGATGTGAACTTGAAAGGATCATTCATGAAGAAAAACTTGAAATGCGCGAGGTGATTCCCGGTCCGGTAGATAAAAAGGCCGGCAGCGACAGGGCCGATGCCTTCATCACTTTCATCAATGTCCAGATACAGGAAAGGCTGAATACACGCCGCAGCAGGCTCACAGTTATCATAGACTTTTCAGCTGCATATCTACTTCTGCTCACCTTCCCTCTTTATCTTAATTTTTTTCCACTGCACTGGCAGTGGGTGCCTTTTCTATGGGTAGCTCCCGGTTTTGTATACCTGTTTCTAAACGTGAGCGATAAAATGCCCGGTAGCTTTTTGGACTACAGACATTTACTCACATCCTTTCCCGATTCATATTATCTGAGGAAGGAACTCCTCCCTCTTGTAAAAAAATACTGCGAATTCACAGGCCTTACCTTTGCTGAAATCATAAGCAGGTCCTACTCATGGAACCGGCCTGTCCTTGAACACATTTTCAAGTAACGAATAACAGGGGAAGTATTTATACCATTCATAAAGCCGCGGGCGGGGTAAAACAATAAAATTTATGGAAAACAGATTCCCCGGAAGTATATCACATTTTCACGTAAAAATATTTGAAATACAGTATTCTATTCATTAATATATTATCAGATGCAGGGTTTAAAGTTCCATGAAAAAGGAGATACGATATGACAGCTGCACTTGATAGATTAGTTAACGTACAGTCGCTTTACTGGGAAAAGAAAAAATTCCAGCATGAGGAACTTGAGAAAGTCACCAAGCTTCCATTTATAACCATATCGCGCGAATACGGGTGCTGCGGATATATGGTCGCACAGAAAGTATCCGAGATACTTAACGAGGAATTCAAGCCCGAACCTTTATGGGCAGCCTACGACAAGAAGATCCTTGAGAAATTGATGATCGATACAGGGCTCTCATCAAGCCTTATAGACACCCTTACAAACAAGGCAAGGAGCAGGCTGGCAGACCTGATACAGACGACATTCAGCAATTTCCCTCCACAGGTGGCGGTGCACAAGAAACTGGTTGAGACCATTGTATCCCTTGCAATGAACGGAAACGTAATCATCGTGGGGAGGGGCGGTAACATGGTCACGAAAGAGATCGCAAACGGGTTCCACGTAAGGCTCATGGCGCCTCTTGACGCAAGGGCAGAGAAGATCGGAAAGGTGATGAACCTCACAAAGCTCGATGCCACAAAAGTTATCAAGGAGAAGACCAGACTCAGGGAGGAATACATGAAGGAATTTTTCAAGAGGGACATTGCTGACCCGCACCACTACGATCTTCTTATCAATGACAGCACATTCTCGATTGAAAATTCCGCAAAGCTCATCATCGAGGCTATGAAACTAAAGGGGCTCCTGTCATAGAGAAAGTTGCGTCAGGAAAATTTTAACAGAGGCTGCTGTCTTGTGATGGCCTTATAAAGGCAGCACACCCGGTAGCCCTGATGATTAGTTTAATAATGTGTTATTATATTTATACTGAAGGTATCTGACAGGTTAAATCATATTTACTTTCATCGCTTTTAATTTACAAAAGCTTTTCGTTCTCATCATATTTACAAAGTCACCTCTCAAATGCCGGCGCATTTTACAATCCACTTCCTTCACATTTATGCGGAAATGTGATAATAAAAAATAAAACTGAAAATCACTCAGCATCAGGCAACAATTTTATATGTAACCTGGTCTCGCAGAGTGTATGCAGCGCGCCTGTCAAGGCCCTCATACGTTCCACCTGCGCCCCTTACGGGATTGATCCCCACCATTGCCCAGCCGTCTGACCTCATGAACATCCTTATCTTATTTGCAGAGATCATCTGGTCCAGGAGCACGGAATCAATAATGCCCTCCTTGTTATCCATGTATACAACCCGCATATTCATATCATGCCTCCTTCACATGGATGATATAAACATAAATCCATATCTATAAGTAATATACTGAGAGTTTATGTCACAAAAAAGTTTTTATTTAAGTTCACAACTGCAAGCTGCGGGGAACTATTGCAATTTACTATTGATTCAGGTTATTAACTGCCATTTCAGCGAAGCCGGTAATCCAACAGGACAGTAACTGGTTGCCACGTCTTTCAATGTATGATATTAATAATCCTTACAATCAATACAATCCCCAGCAACAGTATGATAATATTAACAATAATAAGAAATATATATCCCGCGCGAAAGTATAACCTTCTTCTGTCATTAAGTTTCATGCCAGGCCCTGTCTGCGGCCAATAAGTTTCTTGATAAAGATCTCCTCCCTCTCGATCTCCTCCAGCCTGTCAGTGATATATTTTTTTGTCTCTTCGTATGAAGGGATAAAAATCTTTTCAAGTGCATTGACCCTTCGCTGGACTTTTTTCAGCTCGGCAGAGAGAAGAAAAACTTTTTTCGCAAGAGAGGCATACTTTATGATCAGCTGCATCAGGGCTCCGGAGCTCACCTTTATCATGTCATAAGAGGCTCCAGTACCTGCCAGGGGCGAATTTAACCGCAATGGGCCCGGCTCAAAGCTATAATGGGGGATAGTAATGCCCATGAGCCTGGAACTCCCTCTCTCCAGTTTGTAGCTGACATTTTCTGATAGTGATTTCATGGCAATGATTTCTGAACCGCTCTCAACTGAGGCTGCTTTATACTTTTTATAAAGTTCGTCAAGGGATGTTTTAAGGGACTCCTCCACTTCCCTTATGCTCCTCACTGTCCTCACGATTTCCATGACAAGTATCTCCCTCTTCTGATTCAGCAGGTCAAATCCCTCGTATGCAAACTCAAGGTCAGATTTGACTTTGCGCAGGTTGGATTTTGTAGGCGCAATATCTATCCGCTGCATCACGCGCCCCCGGTATCAGGTATGTAGTATTTCTGAATATCCTCGCGCGATATGCGGTAGAGTTCATCCTGCGGCAGGTACGAGAGCATCTTCCATCCAATGGAAAGTGTCGTCTCGATGTCCCTGTTCTCTTCAAATCCCTGGCTCAGAAACTTCTCCTCGAAGGCCCTGCCGAAAACAAGGTACTGTTTGTCGAGCTTTGACAGCTCCTCCTCACCGACAATTGCAGCAAGAGAGCGTATCCTCTTTACCCTGGCATAACACGCAAACAGCTGCGCCGCAAGGCCTGCATGGTCCTTCCTTGTGCGGCCCTCGCCTATGCCGTCTTTCATGAGGCGCGACAGCGACGGTAGACCTGCTATGGGAGGGTATATGCCACGGTTGAAGAGCTCCCGCTCAAGTACGATCTGCCCCTCGGTAATGTATCCGGTCAGGTCGGGTACAGGATGTGAAATGTCATCGCTGGGCATGGTGAGTATGGGGATCTGGGTGATGGAACCGCTGCGCCCCCTGAGGCGGCCCGACCTTTCGTAAATAGACGCAAGGTCACTGTAGAGGTAACCGGGATAGCCCTTCCGTGAAGGGATCTCCCCCCGCGAGCTTGAGAGCTCGCGGAGCGACTCGCAGTAGTTGGTCATGTCAGTGAGAATAACAAGCACATGCATGTTCAGGTCATAGGCAAGGTACTCGGCAAGGGTCAGTGCCGCCTTGGGAGTAATGAGCCTTTCAATTGAGGGTGAGTTGGCCAGGCTCAGGAATACTGCCGAGTTGTCCAGCACACCGCTCTCTTCAAGGGAGTTTATAAAAAAATATGCCACGTCGAATTTTACTCCCATGGCAGCGAATACAACGGTGAACTCCTCCTCTGAAGTGAGTATCCTGGCCTGCCTTGCAATCTGGGCCGCAATCCTGTTATGCGGCATACCGCTGCCTGAAAATACCGGGAGTTTCTGCCCTCGTATGAGGGTGTTCATCCCGTCAATGGCGGAAATTCCGGTCTGGATAAAGTCCCTGGGGTATTCCCTGCTGTAAGGGTTCATGGGCAGCCCGTTCACATCGCGCATAATGTCCGATACGACCTGCGGCGCACCATCAATGGGCCTGCCCAGTCCATCAAAGACCCG
>CAYTSF010000037.1:3610-10676 GCA_964440335.1 uncultured Leptospirales bacterium | reverse complement strand
AGTCTCCTTTCAAAATCATCTATCTTCACAAGCTCGTCATTGCCTGTTTCCGATTTAAGCCTGGTGATCTCTCCCAGGCATGGTATTGAGAGTATTTCATCAAGGACAACTCCAGATGCAAGCAGCCTGCTGCCTGAAGCAAAAAAGTTTGTTATAAGTTTCAGTAGCTTCATCTGTTTCAGCGGTGTGCTGTACATGTCCTTGGGATCAAACGCGTTCTGCTGTAAAAACCCGTTCTTGATAACTTCAGCGCAGTAGAGGACAAACCTCTCCTCAACCGGCAAAGCATCGGGTCCCACGAGCTTGACTATCTGCTGCAGCCTGTTCTCCTCAAGGAGTATATGGAGCGCATCCATCCTCACAGTCTGCCATGCACTGTCAACATCAAGCCACCAGTCTTTGATGTCCTCGATGTACTCGCTATAGCTCTCTATCCAGCTAATAGATGGATAATGACGCGCGTCAGCCAGTATCTTGTCGAGGGCCCAGAAGCACCGCACAAACCGTGTTGTGTGCTGAGTAACAGGTTCAGAGAAGTCGCCCCCCGGAGGTGAAACCGCACCTATTATTGAAATGCTCCCTTCGTCGCCCGAGAGCGTATCAACGTATCCGGCCCTCTCGTAAAACTCAGCCAGCCTTGTGGCAAGATAGGACGGGAACCCCTCCTCTGCCGGCATGTCGCCCAGCCTGCTGGAGAGCTCCCGAAGAGCCTCTGCCCAGCGCGACGTGGAGTCAGCCATGATTGCCACGCTGTAGCCCATGTCGCGGTAGTACTCGGCGATTGTCACGCCTGTATATATGCTCACCTCGCGCGCCGCAACCGGCATGTTCGATGTATTTGCAATCATGACCGTGCGTTCCATGAGCGGACGTCCCGACCTGGGGTCTATGAGTTTAGGGAACTCGTTAAGCACATCGGTCATCTCGTTCCCCCGCTCCCCGCACCCTATGTATACTATAATTTCAGCGTCGCACCACTTTGCCAGTGCATGCTGCGTCATGGTTTTGCCAGTACCGAAGCCCCCGGGTATGGCTGCTGTTCCTCCTCTGGCTATGGGAAAAAACGTATCAATGATCCTCTGGCCTGTTATAAGGGGGGCAGTGGATTTCTTCTTTTTCGTAAATGGCCTGCCGATGCGTACAGGCCAGTAATTGGCCAGTCTGCCTGAGAATGTACCTGTTCCGGTCTCTACCCTGTATATCTCCTCTTCGATGGTATACTCACCAGCCTTGACAATAAACTCTATCCTTCCCTTGACTCCAGGTGGAACAATCACCCTGTGCAGTACCGCACTGCTCTCCCTCACATCTCCAATGTGAGAACCCCCCTGCACCCGGTCACCAATTGCAGACTTAACTTCCATCTGCCACTTTCTCCCGGTATCAAGCGGTGATGCCTTGACCCCCTTTGTAATGAATGAGCCTGTGAGCCGCTCCAGGCTTATGAGCGGGCGCTGTATGCCGTCATAGATATTCGATATGAGTCCAGGGCCAAGCAGCACAGAGAGGGGCCTGCCAGAAGTAGTTACCGGGTCGCCTGGCTTGAGGCCTGTATTGTCCTCGTAGACCTGAATGACAGCAACCTCGTTCTGGAACCTGATGACCTCGCCTATAAGCTTATAAGGCCCCACCTCTGCCATGTCGAGCATACCCGCCCCCATGAGCCCGGTTGCCTTAACTATAGGCCCGTTTACGCTTATTATTCTGCCTGTTTTTCCGGTTTCATTCACGGGCTTACCATCCCCGGACTATGTTCAGCATCATGCTCTTTCAGGTTCCTCATTATCTCGCGCCTGATCTCATCGTTTTTCCTGTAAACAATTCTTTCAACGGTGCTGTTATATATCACTTCTGCTTCATCATCAATTACCATTGCGCCGCCCAGCCTTATACGCTCATCAGGCATAATCCTTACCCTGATTTTAAAACCGGCAGCATCGATTTTTTCCATGATCTCCTGTGAGTAATCAAGGTCAGTCTGAGCCAGCAGCACTGTAGCAGCCGATCCATTAACATTTTTCAGCCCCGATACAACGCATGAGCAGAGAAAATCCCTGTATCGGGGATCGCCCATTACGACTGAAACAGCTTCATCCATGGCCCGTTTAATGAACAATTCCATGCCGTCAAGTCTCTGCTTCTTCAGATTTATTACTGAGAGATTCCTGATCCTGCCCCCTTCGCCGGCAACTTTTTCCCCGAATGCTTTTAACTGCTCATTCCTGTATTCATCAATCTGCCGGGCCAGTTCATCCTCCATCCTCTCGATCTCCCTCTCTGAGGCCCCGTCAGTCTCATCAATCTTCTGCCTGATGTTTTCACGCAGCGAATCAACAAGCGGTGTGGCATCACTCCTCGTCTGGAATAAAGGACTATCACCTGTTAATGTTTTACCCGCAGAATCCATACATACCTACAGAGCGACTCCAAGCGCTTCGGTAATATAACTCGTAAGAGACCTCCCCGGTCCACGCAGGTCATCAATACCCGGTATCTCAAGGATGACCCTTTCAGCCGATTGAAGATTAATGTTCCTGATAATATCGGGCAGGTCCGCGGCGCAGTCTCTTGTAATGAGTATGACCGGAGCATCATCGCGCGTCAGAAGCCCCTTCAGGATTCCGGGTGCGGTTTGAGAGTCAGCCGCATATCCTTCAATCCCGCAGACCCTGAAAGCGTTTACCGTATGCGTGTCTCCGATAATGTACACTGCATTCATACTGTCACATCTTGTTGATGAGCATGATAGCAACAATGAGCCCGTAGATCGCAATACCCTCAGCCATGCCAAGAAAAATGAGTGCCCGACCGCCAAGTTCGGGTTTTTCACTCATGGCACCCATTGCTGCCGAACCTATCTTCGCAAGGGCGTATCCGCTGGTAATGCATGAAAGACCCACTGACCCCATAGCCGCGTAGGCTATCATTACCCTGTGACCGTCAGGCACCTCTGCGGCAGCAGGGATATCTGTACCCGCTGCCAGGGCAAGCGCCCTTACGAATAGTACAAAACCTGCTGCCATAACAGCAGTTAGACTGATTTTAAAGAACCTACATTTATTCATTTCCCCCTCCATCCTTTACATGTTTTAATCCAAGATAAAACGGTGCAAAAGCAACACCGTCCCCCCTGTAAAATTTACTGAAAAATTCGTAGTATTCAAGTCTCATGGACTGGATAGCGCAGACAAGCCCCTCAAGCAGAATGATGAAAAGGTTGCCGGTGACAATAACAGATATTGCCCCGATGCTGTTCATTGCAGGATTGACCATACCGGCCAATGTAAAGATTGCCATACTCAGACCTGCATGGCTCAGGGCAAAGGCCCCTGCCCTTATGTATGAAATTGTGTTACCAAGGAAGCCGGAAAACATCTCGATTACCTCAATAATTGTTTCAACAGTATACTCAAACAAACCATCTGGAAACATCTGCTCTCCGTGAAACAGTAAAAACTCCAGCGGCCCCCTGGCACAAAAGAGAGCAAGCGGCACAGAAAGTGCCAGGGCAATCTCACCCGGAACCGGGACCCTGCCCGCAATTACGAAACGCAGCGCAAGGTAAATACAAGATCCATAAAGCACAAGTCCGGCAACGCCCTTTGTACCGAATAACGACTCGCCGTAATGTCCGGAAGAAAGACCGTTAACAACATTAAGCAATAAACCTGCGGAGATAAACAGGGCACCCGTCATAATCGCCATCATAAAGAGCTCCATCATGTGCTCCATGGGATGAAAAAGAAACGCTGGAATAATGTGCTCATTGCTGAAGATGCTTCCGTACAACAGCCCGAATAGAGCGGCTGAGATACCGCACCAGGTCATGATGGCCCCGAAGTCAGAAACATTGTTCCTCCCCCCGTATTTCCTGCTGCCGTAACGGTTAATGATAAATCCCGTAAGTACCAGTACCAGCCCCTGGCCTGCATCTCCAAACATGACGCCGAAGATAATGACGTAGGCAAGGGCAGCCGCAGGCGTGGGGTCAACCTCCATGTTCCCCGGAGTACCCATCATCCTGACGAGAAGTTCAAAGGGCCTGAAGAGCGGATTGTTTCTAAGCAGAACCGGCACAAGGTTCCTGAACCTCCTGCTTTCATCACGTGAACCGGTTGTAAAATAGAATCTGGTGCCGCATATCTCCCGCAGCAGCTTTTCCAGCCTGCCTTTATGCGCAGCGTCCATCCAGCCGTTAATGATAACCAGCTCCCCTGAAAAAATGAGTTTCGATTCCGCGCCAGCAATCCTCCGGAGTATGGAACAGGCGGCATAAAGCCGCAGTATCCTGTCTCTCCACACAGGGAGCCTTGCTGCGTAAAATGAATCGATGCGCCATAGTCTCTTCTTCAGTTCGGAAAGCCGGTTTTCCGCAGCCGTCTCTTCATCCTGAAGCGTGTTCCCCTGCCTGATGATATAATCAAGGTCCTCAACAATTACGGGCCTAAGCCTGGCGATAAGGTCATCCCTCAATTCTTCAGGGAAAAGAGCGAGCATATGGTCACCGCTCACAATATAGAACAGCCTCCTGTCATAATTCTCAAGGCATGCATCACTTCCCGGTTTGAAATACAGGTACGATATGCTCTTCAGTTTGCGCAGACCGTCAAGGTCAATTCCTATTCGCTTCAGTTCATGAAGCTCTGCCATTTTATTTAAAGTAGATTCAATATCACGCGTTATACGGTTATGGAGTTCATCATACTGCCTTAACTTTTTGCTTATCATATACGCATCGTGCAGGTCAGCTTCAGTGTCCCTTTTAAAAAGGGATGTGACATCATCCAGCACCGATTCATACGCTCCCGTATCATCGTAAGAAATTTTATTTACCGAAAAAAAATCCTCTGCAATAGAAATAATTTTTTCGGCATCATCAATGTCTACAGAATACCCGGCAGCAGCATCATGTTTAAAACCGGCTGCATCAGCTGAAAAATCGCGGTCTATATGCACGATGCCGCGCCTGCCAAGGTTGACCATGAGCCTGCTGTAGTCCCTTTCAGCAACTGCAATGCTCACCCTCCTTATGTCAGCCTTTGTAAACATCATGCCTCACATATAACATTTTCAATTATAAGTTCAGGGGGAATGCCGAACCTGAGCCCGTCAACTATGGCGAAGAGGTTCCTGACCTGCCTGTATAGCAATACAAGGTAACAGGTGACCGTGTTAACTGAATGGAAGTCTTCATGGAACATCCTGCTGATGTGCCGGATAAGCATGCGCTCCATTGCTCTCTCTGTAGACCCGAGTCCCGGACCATGCGAAGTAATGTTAACAGTTCCATCACCGCCTGAAAGCTTCATGAACCTGGCCTCCCAATGTAAAACATATTGATTCAGCTCGCGGCTGTATGCCGCAGGAACCAGGTTCGACTCAATGTAACTTTGTATCTCAGCGGCATCCCACGCGTAGAACTCCTGAAGCCGCCTGCTCCATGTAATGCGGAAATATGCAACAATGCCCGACAACAGTTTCATTGTATGTGATTTCCGGCTTAAATGCATGGAACCCGCAAGATCGAGCGCAATCCCCAGTGCCGCCCCATCTATGAGAAAAGCGCAATCTTCGAATGAAGCCGGTGTATCATTTAAAAAAAATCCCATCATCCAGGTACGGGCCGTTAATTGATTTATAACATCCATGCCCGTGACACTTTCAAGCATCTCCCTGTTAAGAGCTGCGAAGTCACCGATATCATACCAGAGTACCGGGGACGGCTCCCTGTTGAATGCCTTCGCGCATAGAAGTTTCAGGTTCTGCAGTTCAAAAAGGTGAAGGAATAACAAAAAAATATTCTGTGAGGAGGAGCATGCTTCCGCAAGAGAGATGACTGTATCGCTATGTTTTTTGAAGATACTTTCTTTTATCAGGGAGTAGTCATTTTTTATATTGATGGATTCAAGTCCGGGCACAATGGACCGGATATTTCCGGATTTAGCCAGATCATAAAAATCACCTGCGGAGAGAAGACGGCTGTGAAGGCCGCAGATCTTTGCATGAATATATTTGCTGTCAGCATAAAAATTCATAACTGCACCCTATGCCCTGTTTTCAAGAATTAAAGATACCACCCTCCCGGTAATTTTTTTCATGAGCACTGTATCGGAATTGAGCCGCTCCTGTTCACGCCGCAACTTTTCAGACTCCTCATCTACAGATTTCCTTATCTCATCGAGCTTCATGGATGCCATGGTTTCATATTCCGCACTGATGCTTTCAAACATGGATTTTTTCTCTGCCGCAAGTTCAGAACGGCGGGCATCAATCCTTCTCCTCGCAGAAGCCTTTGCTGACTCCAGTTCATCCTGGAGCCTCTTCTCCTCATCAATAATGTAACGTAAATCATCGTCCATTTATCTTCCGCCCGCCTTCATAAGTCCTGAACCGAATGTAACAATGAACCATGGCATTATCAAAAAATAAGTTTATCCCTATTCGAAAAATCAGTGGAATCAAAAAACCTCCGGGGGAACCGGAGGTTTTTTGATTTATACTATGCCTGTAAACAGCAATTAAATCAGGTACTATTCATAAACTGTGCTTATGCCTGGTTGATCCATCTCCCAGGGAATGAAACTACCGCGATACAGTAACACATGATCGCTATGAAAGCCACAACCGCGAAACCCAGGTGCATTGAAAGAATATTCGTTAGCACGGCTGCAAAAACCGATACCGAACCATTAACAGCAAGGGCCCATGGCATGAAAGCCTCCCGTCGGTCACTGAGCACCTGCAGCCCCAGCGGAAAGGGCATACCCATGCAGAAACCGGCAGGTGCGAGAGAGAGTATTGCTATAATAATGCGTACTGCTGCCGGCAGCGAAAGAAAAAATTCAGCGAAGAGGGCGAACATGGCAATATTGAAAACCATGCCGAGTATAATGCCTGCAACTGCAATGTTTATTCCCCGCACAGGGTTCTCCCTGAAACGTCCGCTAAAACGCGCACCAAGGCCTGAAAAAATCAGTATGGAAGAAATAACCACGGCCACGCTGTAAAGCGGATTGGCAATGACCAGGGTCAGCTTCTGGATTACAGACATCTCGACCAGCATGAA
>CAYTSF010000037.1:0-3510 GCA_964440335.1 uncultured Leptospirales bacterium | reverse complement strand
AGCTTTTCATTGTTGTCCCTGAACGCACATGCAAGTTTATAGTAGAGCTCATCATCGATCAGGTTGAAAATGTTCAGCTCGTTCTCTTTGATGCCTGGATACCAGCTGAAGTCAGCCGTGAGGTTATCGTTGAATTTTTTAACAGCTGCAATCTCTGCGGCAGTAAAAACACCGTTTTTGACAAGGACCATTCCCCAGTCCATGCCACGCATGAATATCATGCGCTGCATGTAATCTGCAGGGTACTTCTCTTTAAGGTAACTGAGCACCAGTGACTCAAGTTTAAGAAGCGCCCTGGGTGGGGATTCCATGGTCATGGAGATGTTCAGGAACCCGCCGTCGTTGAGCCTGTCCATGTAATCGGCAATGGACTCACTGGTGAACAGATAATTCTCGCCATGGCCTGAACCCGAAGAAAAGGAGATGCCCGACGAGAGCATGGCAGGTATGGTGATGATATCGTACTTTCCCCTGTCAGCCGAACAGAAAGACCTGCCGTCAGCATTGACTATGCGTACGCTGCTGTCGTTCCATACACCGTTCCATGAAGCAGGGAAATGCTTTTGTATCATATTCAGCAGAGGAAGGTCAGGTTCAACGGCAGTAATCTTTGACGCGCCCAGGTGACGAGCGTAGAGTACCGGGTTGCCTCCACCTGCGCCAAGTATTAATACCGAGGGTTCCTTCTTAACAATGAACGGAAGCGCGAATGGCAGGGATTTTATGAATTCCGCATCGGCGCCCGAAAGCGGCGCTGCAATGCCCGAGGCAGATGAACCGTCAATATAAAGGGCTACCTGATTCGGTGTTATAACATCATAGTTTGAAAGGGACAAACCAGGCGCGAACCTGAATAATGAACTGCTTACAGCCTGTATGTAGCCTGAAGATGAGGGCCGGGTCGCGACTATTTTAACATCGGGGTATTTCATTGCGTATGAGATCCCCTTGTACGGAGATACCTTTATATCCGGCGCCAGAAAAAACGGAACAAGAGAAAAAACTATTCCGGCAGCCGTAACGATCATCCCCCTTGACGTGCGTGGCATAGTGAGCACAACAGGCACCATGGCAAAGAGCACAACCGGCACCATGAGCTTTGAAGGCTCCAGCACCTGCATAATGAGAAGAATGATCAGCGCGCCCAGGCCTGAACCGGTAAGGTTGAAAAAATATATGCTGCCTATGCGCGCCTTCGCCTTCATGAACGAAAGGTTAATGAAGAATGAGCCCGCAAAAAACGGCAGGAAGAAAATCAGGTAATAGGCCCCGATTCTCAGTATCTGCGAATTATCCTCAAGGATGCTCTGGGGAACAAAATCGATCATTCCTGCCACCGGGAAGGCTATCGACAGGAAGAACATGGATATGACCGCTGAAGCGAAAAGTACCCTGTCAATATTGGGCTCAATGCGGCTTCGCAGGAGAGTGATCGCAGTCCCCGAAATACCGAAGCCCAGGAGCGCGATGCTTATGACCATGGACGCAAAGGATGCGCTGTTCATCACGCTCATCATGCGGATGATACCCATCTCCGCCCCCAGCACCGAAAGTGATACGAAGAAAACCGCTATGTTAAGTGACATCTTAGTATTTCTTTCCTTCGAGCATTTTGCCGGTAAAGGGTACAAACTTCACGGAATAGAGCCTGGAGGTTGTTATTTTGCCATCCTCCCTTTTGTTTATCATGAGGAGCGTCTGGCGATCAAAGGGGTTGCCCACAGGAATAAGCATTATTCCGCCCGGCTTCAGCTGCTGCAAAAGAAAGGTCGGCACATGGTCAGCAGCGCAGGTAACGATAATCTTGTCGAAGGGGCCATACTCAGCCCAGCCGAAATAACCATCCGCGGCTTTGCCCTTGATGTTGGTATAACCAAGGTCAATCCAGCGCTGTGCGGCCTGTTTTGCAAGAGGTTCAACAATCTCTATGGAAAAAACGTTCTGTGTTATCTGGTAAAGGATTGATGCCTGGTAACCTGAACCTGAACCTATCTCAAGCACCTTATCTGTGGGTTTAACGTCAAGCCGGTTGGTCATGTATGCTACGAACCATGCCTTGGTTATGGTCTGGCCGTATCCGATCGGAGTGTTGATGTCCCTGTATGTTTCGTTTAACTTGTCAGGCGGCATAAAGAATTCGCGGGGAACAAGCTCCATGGCCTTCATAACAGTATCAGAAAACTTGTTCTGTGCCCTGTAACGGTCAAGCCACTTCTTGTGTTCAACCTCCATATCGAGTTTGATGTCAGCCGGAAGGTTAAGTGTTGTGGATTTATTGCTGTTGTCGGCCTGATTATTAGTAGTGTTATCGGCCTGTTTCGCCGTGCCGGCATCAGGATTGCCGGAATTACTGTTACATGCAAGAAGAACGCAGGTAATCAGCAGAAGAAATGCTTTTTTCATGTTTAACTCCGATGTATTGGTTGAATTAATTAAAAGGTTTTTAAATTTCATTTACCCCGTAAAGATGGATACAGTCCGGGAATACTGCCTTTACAATAGATAGTTTATTTACAATACGGAGTATAAATGTCAACTCTTATTGGCAGGAATACTATATTCAGGCGGGATTTGATAATAATGACAGATACTACCCGGCATGGCTTTTTTCTTAAAAATGTAAATGCCTTATGCCGGGAAAAACCATTCTACTTCTTTGTGGAATCTTTCAATTTCTGCAGATCACCGGAAGTTGATGACTTCAGCTTATCAACAGCTGACTGGTTTTTTTCTTTAAGAACATCAACCCTTTCAGAGTTTTCCTCTTTAAGATCATAAACCCTGCCCTCCAGAGCAGCTTTATGTGCCTCGAATGACTCACGGATAAGGCGCTTGTTCTCTTCGAAATTATCAATTATCTCTTTCATATGTTTTTTGTTATCATCGGTGAGCGATGCCATGTCGGCCCTCATCTCATTTACAAGAGCCTGCTGTTTTTCATTGATGTCATTTATCGTAAACTTTCCCGGAGAAATAAACTCCGCGCTTTTTCCCTTTTCAACAGATACCTCGTTTTTACCTTCAAGATCGGTAACAGAAACCGTACCGGTAGCAACAATAACATTATTGGATGATCCGGTCTCCTCAACCACGAATTCAGTACCGCGCACATTGACCAGGGATTTGAGGGTTGAAAGCACAAAGCTGGAATTCTTTGCAAGCTTGTTCATCGAAGCATAAATAGTCCCCTGTGCAAGCTTCATCTTGATCTGGGAGAATTCCTTACCCTCGAGGATACGCGCGAAGTCGAGCACCAGCGTGGATTTTGGGCCTATGCGAAGTTTAATCGTATCTGTAAATATAAGGTCCACAGAGGATTTTGAACCTGTGATAAGTTTTGAACCCGGCATCATGAAGCTCTCAACAGACAACTTGAGGTCTTTGGTAAGACGTATGCGCGTGCCGTCCCTTGTAACAATAGTTGCCTCACCCTTCACTGCCATGGCAACAGCTCCCTGCAGAAGCAAAGGTGCGGCATTCAGCAGAAAGCTGCACTGGATATTGGTGATG
>CAYTSF010000036.1:19959-25382 GCA_964440335.1 uncultured Leptospirales bacterium | reverse complement strand
GCCTGAGCTCACGCCTTAAAATTTTTCCCACAGTTGAACGCGGCAGTGTGTCACGGAATTCGATCTCAGAAGGTGTTTTGTAACCCGCCAGTTTCTTCCTGCAGAATTCAATGATCTCCTCCTGCGTGGCTGTTGCACCGCTTTTCAGGACAACAAAGGCCTTGACCATCTCACCCTTGATCCCGTGAGGCACACCAATAGTACACGCGTCCTGTACTGCCGGGTGCTGGTACAAAACCTCATCCACATCACGCGGATAAACTTTCAGCCCGCCGTTTATTATCATGTCCTTCAGGCGGTCAACAATATAGAAGTATCCATCCTCGTCCATGCGTGCAATGTCCCCGGTGTGAAGCCACCCATCGGTGAATACCTTCCCGGTTTCATCAGGCCTGTTCCAGTACCCCCCCATAACCTGCGGCCCGCGAATCAGCAGTTCTCCGCTCTCGCCTGTATTCACGTCCTTTCCTGTATCAATGTTCACTATCCTGCATTCGGTGTCAGAAATCGGCACACCTACACTTCCCACCTTTGTCTTTCCCTTCACAAAAGGATTGATGTGCGTAACAGGTGATGTTTCAGTAAGTCCGAATCCTTCAACTATAAGTGAACCGGTCTTCTCCTGGAAATCGTGTATGACCTCAACAGGCAGCGGGGCGCTTCCTGAGAAACAGCCCTTGATGCAGCTCATGTCGATTTTCTTTATCAATGGATCATTAACCATGCCGATGTACATGGTCGGCACAAGCGGAGCAAAAGAAGGCCTGAATTTTTTTATTGCTTCAAGAAGAGGTTCAGTCTGCGGCTTTGGCACAAGCACATCGTTCCATGCCATCATGACCGCGAAGTTCATTGCCGATGACATACCAAAGACATGGAAAAAAGGCAGCGCACCAAGCATCGTTTCAGTACCCATATCGAAACCGGGGAACCAGGACCGTATCTGCTGTACCTGTTTACTCAGGTTCCCATGAGTGAGTATGGCCCCCTTTGAAACACCCGTTGTTCCGCCAGTGTATTGAAGTGCGGCAATATCGTCAAATGACATGGTAACCGATGTAGGGTCTGGATACTTTTCAGCGATGACTTCTTTCCAGAAGTATACTGAAGGTCCCCTCTCTACTGCTGCCGCGAGTTTTTTCTTCTTCGCCACAAGCGGGAAAAGAATATTTTTCGGAAATGGGAGATAATCTCCTATGGATGCAACCACGACAGTATCAACTGAGCATTTATCCATGAGAGCAATTACCCTCTTTGCAAGAAGATCAAGAACCACAACAACTTTCGCTTTTGAATCAACGAACTGGTGCAGAAGCTCAGTATCAGTATAAAGTGGATTGTTTAAAACCACCACGCCGCCGATACGAAGTATGGCATAATATGCAGCCACGCATGGGATAACATTGGGAAGTACTATTGCCACCCTGTCACCCTTTCGTATTCCTGACCTGTAAAGGAAAGCGGCAAACTGAAGAACCATATGATTGAGCTGTTTATAATTGAGGGTATACCCCATGAAGTTTAATGCCGGTTTGTCTGGATATTCCCGCACTGAACGGTCGAGAAAATCTGTCAGCGTCAGCGACTCGTAGTTAATATTTTCAGGCACCCCATCCTGGTATGATGTAAGCCAGGGTCTGGTCTGATCATTTGATTTATTGGCCATATCAAACCTCCTCTGATGCGTTACTACCAGTATTATATAACGTATCAGGGACTAAATCAAATAAATCAGTATTTATTCCTTAACTTATTTCCGGTATAAAATGCTCTATTACACCCGCTGTCATAGGCGGCGGGTGTATATAATTCATAATTTTACTCTGAAAAGTATATTTAGAAATTATTGCTGAATTTTTATCTCTTTTATGATGATGCGGGGTTCCAGTAAATAATTGATCCCGTGAGTGAAATCATTTTCCCACGGTATCAGCCTGAGAAATTCATGCGGCGGATCAAGTAATCCGCCGGCACGGATCATACCATTTCTATTTCATCCATATCAGCTTCAGGTTCCGGCCTGTAAATGGCACCGGCAGCAATCCCGGCTATTATGAATTTTACCAGCTGGTAACAGAACCATTGTACAGCAAGAGCCAGTGGAAGCGGATACAGAATATACTGGTACAGTGCGGCCATACCTGCCGTAACCGTTCCAAAAAGTATCCCGAACCTGACCCCCTCTAAAACTCCCCTGTCCTCGAAACCTTTTATAAAAATATACATCATCAGGTACGAGAAAATGAAACTGCCCGCGTACATAATCCACATATGTGACATCACGTCAGGCCGCCATATGTTTGAAAGGGATGTGAACTGGTTCCAGATAAGAAACCTGTGAATTATAAAATCACAAATCTGAAAGATAAGGAATATGGCAAATCCACCGGCCAGATATCTGACGCTGTTCTTTTTATACCATGCACTTTCTCTGTTCATTTCAGACCTCCATAATTAGTCACGCCTTTACAAAAGCCCGCAATAACTGTAAAAAAAATAACCATATCGCGGGAGAAAACAAATAATTGTCATGCATTTACATAAAGATTTTTTACATGTCTGATGAATGCATCATAATTTCCAGGCTGAAGATTATTTCCTGAATTGCAAACAAATGTTCCATGGCAGACAATAGCTGATCATAATAAAAAAATGTTACGGGGTATCGCTGTTGTAGCAGCAGAAACATAGATAAATCTCAATTACAGTATCATGAGCAGTAAACTTCCAAAAAAAACCCGCCGTTACCGGCGGGTCGGGTGATCAACGAAGTGAGGGACACTTCATCTCGATTATGGATTCTGCCTGTATACGTCAACCAGGCTGTAAACTTCATCTTTTAATACCTTTTCAAATTGATCCTTATCCGGTACCGGACGTTTAATCATTTTTAATATCTTTTCAAGCTGCGCCTCTGAATTAAGGGGCTTGCCATAGAGCTCAGTTGCAAACATTGAAAAATCCCTTACAAAAAGGTCAAACATCTGGTTCATGACCGCGTCGCTGATCTTTTCGATCTTCGCGCTTTCAATAATCAGGTGGCCGTATGCAACCATTGTAAAAAGTTCGCCGACAGCAAGGAGGTAATCAAACTCCATCATCTGCTTCATTAAATCCTGGCCCGAAACCATGAGGTACTCCTTGTATGCCTGGATCTGCTCCATGAATACCTTAACATTGGGCAGGTGCGAAAGGCTCTGGTAAGCCGGGTTATAATCATGGAACTTGGTCTTTGCATATGCCTTTGTGGGCCCCTGCCTGAACATAAAGTCGTCGTTCCTGTTGTCAGTGATCCTTCCGATCTCTTCGAACTGTCCCGGCATGAACATGTAGCTTGGAATAAGCTTGGCTATGAGGGCCATGTTCACATGACGTGTCCCTTCAAGTTTCGGGAAGCCCCTCAGTTCTGCCACAGCCTGCTCAAAGTACATGTCCTTTTCAAAGCCCCTTGCAGCGATAATGTCAAAGAGGTGTTCATGGACTGTCTCACCCTGTATTGCCACCTTCATCTTCATGATGGGGTTAAAGAGCAGGTAACGCTTGTCGTTTTCGTTTGCTATCCTCATGTAATCAGTTGCACGCAGGCCAAAGAGCTTCATCCCCATGATCCTGAGCCATGCGTCAGAGAATAACCTCTTTACATGGGCAAAGTCAGTTACCCTCTGTCCGTAGAGCTCCCTGTGGTATGCGTGGTTAAGAGATTCATAAAGCGAATGTGTGCATATGCCCGTAGCGCCTGAACCTATGTTGAACTTGCATATGTTGATAGTGTTCAGCATGTCATCCCATGCCTTTGACCCCCGCGAAAGGATCTCTGCTTCGGTTATGGGATAATCATGCAGCCCGAACTCGGCAACATACTGCTGGTTCGCGTCAATGACGTTTTTAACGCATTCGTAGTTGGGGTGAGCTGAATCAACAGCGAAGAAAACGTATTCGTCTGTATCTGCGATTTTGCCGAATACTGTGACAGTTGAAGCCACGTTTCCGTTGCCTATGTAATACTTGCTGCCATTGGCAACATATGTGCCGTCCCCTTTAGGGTAAAGCTTCATTTCGGATGAGTATATGTCAGCGCCATGTTCCTTCTCTGAAAGCCCGAATGCGCAGAAGGCGTTCTGCTTCAGTTTTGCCGCGGCTTTGTGTTTTGCCTCTTCGTTGTCGCCCAGGAGTACAGGGTCAAGGCCCAGGGTAGATACATGGTATGTATACCAGTATGCTCCGCCGTAGAATCCGCATATTTCGGAAAATTCATAATTTCTGTATGTGCTGTAATACTGGTTGGGGTCAGAACCGTAGCCCCTGGGCAGGAATATGGTCTCAAAAATACCCTCTTCAGTGACGAACTTCTGCCAGTCTTCGCACCACTCCTTTTTATGATAGGCCTCTTTCTGTTTTGCCAGTCCCTTCTTCTCAAACCATTCAATGGTCTTTAGCATGATCTCTTTTGATCTTGCATCGGGATAATTTCTGTCTCTGTAATTTTTGGGATTCAGTAAAATGCTCATGTTGTGCTCCTGTAAAAACCAGTTTTCTTTTTTAAATATTGTTTTCAGTTAAACGAATACTAAAATCATTTAACAAATACTGTTAACAACAAGGGAACATTGTTCCTTTATGTCAA
Source organism: uncultured Leptospirales bacterium (assembly GCA_964440335.1). Taxonomy (GTDB): domain Bacteria; phylum Spirochaetota; class UBA4802; order UBA4802; family UBA5550; genus JAAYBQ01. The sequence continues at coordinate 20,758 of CAYTSF010000036.1, read as the reverse complement.
CAGTATTTAATAAAATAAATTAAATTTACCAGCCTGTTTTGTTACAATATAAGCAAAGTGTTTATAAATTATCAGTTTTTCCTGAACTTTTTTGTGTAAATAAGAGTCTAATACTTCAGTTACCCAGGGAGGTGGAGGTATATGTATTTACTGTCTCCACCGCCGATGGCGGGAGTATACGTTACAATTTAAGCTGTTAGATGTGTTTATCATACATTGATGGATTCAGGCTTTAACGTTCAGGATGACACAATCCTGATTAATCCATTAATTGCTGTTATTAAACAGATTGCCGGAATTGAATGTTGCATAAAATGAAGAAATTTTGCGGGTAATATCTGCCTTTATATCATGAAATCCTGCAGGTGTTGTTATGTGTAATATGCCGGAATGATGCTATCCGGCAGATTCATGATTACTTTCTCTTGTAAGTCGGGTATTTATCGTCGCATTTTCTGCATAGGTATACATAGGATGTTTTTGTACCATCAACCCAGTACTTGTCAACAAACCAGACTGTTCTGCAGTCTTTACATGGATGATGGGGAGAAAATCCAACGCAAGCGCTTAATATTCCAAAACAGATCAGGATTACAATGAGGATCGAAAATAGATATGGTACGGCTTTTTTAATTTTTTCAAAAAATAAACTCACAGGCATGCTCCGTTATTTAATGCTTCGAATGTTGTACCTGTCAGAAACTGGTTTTCCACAGTTGCAATTATTCCGGGGTTGTCCGGAATATCCGGCGAATGCTTCGACAAAGCTCAACCCCGATGCGGGAATCCACTCTGACGC
>CAYTSF010000036.1:0-19859 GCA_964440335.1 uncultured Leptospirales bacterium | reverse complement strand
CTGTTTTATCTTTGTCAAGAATAATGCTCATTTTTTTTAAGGCAGGCCTGTTATGGGGATGGTATCCAAAACAGCTGATAAATTTTTATATTCACCTCTTTGAAAAAGCTGACTTTAACAAAAGCCCCCTTCAGGCGTTCTGAAAACATCAAACCCCGGTTTTGAAGCATGTCTGATTTTGTTGCACTAAAATATTTCTTTGGGAATTATTACCTTTTCACAGAATTTTTTTAACGAAAATCCTGGATTAATCGTTATACAATAAGAGGTGTACAATGACAAAAATCAAACCCGATCCCATGTTTATATCGATCAGCGGTAAAACAGGAAACTTTGTTTTTTACATGAGAAAAGGGATTATGCATTCACGCTCCCGTATTATTCCGCTCAATCCCCGCACACCGTTACAGCAGAAAAACCGTTCCCTGTTCAGCCAGGCTGTTAAGGCATGGCAGGTGCTGCCGGATGCTACAAGGATGATTTATAATCTCAGGGCAAGGGGTAAAACTCAGAGCGGGTATAATATTTTCATATCAGAATACATGAAAACGAATAAAAGATGCGGTTATAAATACTTATCAGGAGATTCTGCAGCAATCATGCCTGAAGTGATCTCATGTACACAAAAGCAGTCCGCTCCGTATTTGATTCGTGATTGCTACGGTATTATTAACTGTTTTCCTGTTACAGCTTCAGGTTCAGATAATATTCACCCCGGCTTTCTGCCCGGTTTATGTGTACCATAATTAGTATTAAAAAAAGGCCGCCCTCGCGGGCAGCCCTCTTATCCTGGCTGATGGTAATTATCAGTCGTTCATTTTATACTCAGACTTCATGGGATATACCCATTTTTCCCATACCCTCATGAACTTCTCCATGTCAGCAACAGGGTTCATAATCATCTTCAGGCAGTAATCAAGCTGCTCCGGTGTATTTGATTTTTTCTGGTAGAGCTGTACAGCGTATTTGGAGAAATCCCTCACCAGCACATCGAAAATCATATCAAGTACATCATCCTCTACCTTCTGGATTGCTGCGTTTTCAATTATAAGCTGGCCGTATGCCACAACCGTCATGAGCTCACCCATTGCCAGGAGGTAATCGATATCTGAATTCTGGGCTTTTGTCGGTGTGGCTTTAGCCAGGAATTCTTTGAACACCGCGATCTGCTTCTTGAGAATATTGATGTTCGGCAGGTCTTTGCTGTTATATGCTATGTTGTAATCATGGAACTGAATTTTGCTCAGGCCGCTTGTGGGTCCCTGGTTAAGGAGGAACGAATCGTTCCTGTCATCGGTCACTGCCGGTATTTCAGGGAACTGGCCGGGGTTGAAGAAATAATTTGTGATAAACTTAACAACAAGCGCCATGTTTACATGCACAGTACCTTCAAGTTTGGGATACATCCTGATCTCTTCAGTTGCCATCTCAAAGTATGGTTCCTTCTCGAATCCCCTTGCCGCAATAACGTCCCACAGCAGGTTGATGACCTCTTCCCCCTCCCTTGTGACCTTCATCTTGCAGAGCGGATCGTAGAGCAGGTAGCGCCTGTCCTCTGCTGATGCGGTCCTCATGTAGTCAACTGCGCGCAGGTTGAAGAGCTTCATTGCGCATATCCTGAGGTACGCGTCTGTGAGGAGCTGTTTCACGTGCGGGAAGTCTGTCACGTACTTGCCGTAGAGGTTCCTGTTCGCAGCGTGCTCAATGGCTTCATAAAAAGCGTGTGTCGCGATTCCCACTGCTCCAGGCCCCAGGTTGAACTTGCACACGTTGACCGTGTTGAGCATATTGTCCCATGCCTTTGGCCCTTTTTCTGATATATCTGCGTCTGTTATAGGATAGTCATGTACAGCGTATTCCGAAACATAGTTCTGGTGTGCAACAACATTCTGTATACACTCATAATTCTTGTGCTTTGAATTTACTGTAAAGAATACATAGTCATTTGTGTCTGCAATCTTGGCGAATGTAGAAACCATTGCTGCTTCATTACCGTTACCGATATAGTACTTGTCGCCGTTAGCCTTGTATGTGCCGTCACCCTGGGGGTAAAGCATCATGTCGCTTGAATAAATGTCCGCTCCGTGTTCCTTTTCCGAAAGCCCGAAAGCGAAAACCTCACCATCCTCAAGGCACTTTGCAGCTCTGTGTTTCAGTTCCTCGTTGCTTCCCATCCATATGGGGCAGAGTCCCAGCATGGACACGTCCCACACATACCAGTAAGTGATTCCGTAAAATCCCATGAGTTCGGCCCAGTGAAAAGTCCTGTAAGTGTCCCACCTGTTATCCTTTGCGCCGTATCCCGCAGGGGTGAGAAGTTTTGCAAAGTATTTGTGCTCTTTCTGAAAATCAACAAAGTCTTTTGCCCAGGTCCTGTTATGGTAGTCTTCTTTTACTTTTTTAAGGCCCTTTTTTTCAAAAAACTCAATTGTTTTCAGCATCATCTCCTTTGATTCTTTATCAGGAAATTCAACATTGTATTTTTTTGGATTTAAGAGTAGCATCTGGTTACCTCTGTATTTATTTGAAAAACGTGATACTATTTTGAGTTAAAATTTCTGGATGTATGAATCCATCTTTTGTGTACCTGCGAAACCAGCAGACTGGTTGCGCTCTTTTAATCAGGAGTACTCTTTCAATTTATATGTTTAGGCAGAAAAAAATAGTCCCGAACACAAAAATAATATGCAGATAAAACGCATACCTCGTTAATAAAAAATTACTGTAATATTATTGTCAATATTTTTGCCCTTTTTTTATAACAAAATTCGCAAATATGAAACATATTCTAAAACAGGAACAGAACATCGTTTATTTACATAAACGGGATATATGGCATTAAACAGCAGGAGCAGAACCGTGAAAAAGCAGGGATCAGAGGTAAGCATAACAGAACTGAGAGAGCTTCTTGAATCATATATTAAAAGCAGCGACAACCTCAACTATGCAATCAAGATAATGGGTCACCCTGGTGTTGGAAAATCAGCAATCGTAAAACAGGTGGCAGAAAAACTCAGGTATCATTTTATTGATACAAGGCTTGCATTCAAAGAGAATGTTGACCTTGGCGGCTACCCTGTCCCGGATAATGAATCAAGGCAGATGGTCTATTTCAGACCAAGGTTCATCCCCCCGGAAAAAATACCGGATGGCTATAATGGCATTGTCTGGTTTCTGGATGAATCAAACAGGGCTCATCCCACTGTTATCCAGACACTTTTCCAGATTATTACCGAGAACAGGTGCGGAGAACATAACCTTCCAGGCGGGACAGCAATAATCCTTGCCGGCAACCTGGGTGATATAGACGAAACTACAATAACCGATTTTGATGACTCTGCACTGGACGGAAGGCTTGCAATTTTCCACCTTAAACCATCGGCCAATGACTGGCTCCAATGGGCATACGAAAATGAACTCCATCCATCTGTAATAAAATACATATCATTGTATCCGGAAAAATTATGGGACGAAAAGAACATCAATCCAAATCCCAGGGGCTGGCACCAGGTATCGAACGCCCTTAAACATTCATACAACCTTGCATCAGAGAACTCACTGGTTGAATATTTTCTATCAGGTGCAAATGGCGCAGTGCCTAAACTGTTAACATCACTAATAGGAAGCATTGCGGGGAACGATTTCATTATGCAGGTCACTTCGCCCAGGCTTCTGACAACTGCTGATATTCTTGAGGGATCAGAGGAAAAACTTTCAGCCCTTCGTAACAGGGGAATCCCTTCAGAAGACCTCCTCTGGGCCCTGAACGGAACCATTGAATTCCTCAAAGAAATCGCAATACTGACAAATGGCGAGTTACCGGAACAGGCAATGGTACAGCTGTCGAATATACTCAAATTTATCGCATACTCCCGCGGTGACATCAGGATGACATATTTTTTCCTTATTCTCAGGGAATGCGGACTGCTGACATCTATCCCCGCAGCAATAAAAAAAATTGACGATGACTCACTGCAGGCAGAGCTTAAACAGAAGTTCACCAGCCTGTTTGACTGAAGGTATGGCCATGGAGAAACTTGAGAATCTCCTCGAAAGCCTGTGGAAAAAAAGCCGCTTCTGTTCATATTTTTTCCACGGGATAGACCTCGTTGAAGACAGCTCCATCCCATCACTTGCCCTGGGCATATACTCTTCACGCATGACCCTCTTTTTCAATCCTGATTTCATTGCGCGCATAAACGATGAGGAACTGACCGGCCTGCTGGTGCATGAGATGCTTCACGTAATACTTGACCATGACCACAGGGGTGAAGGGCATGGGAGCATATACATGCGCAACCTTGCCCAGGACATGGTAATCAATTCCTACATACATGAAAACAGTGAACTCTTCTTTTCACGAAAAAACCAGTACCTGCCCCAGGTACCCGGACTTGTCCTGCCGGCAGGCCTCCCGGTGATCCCTGAAGATTTTTTCGCCGAGACCGGCAACAGTGACCCTGCGTGGGAGGAGGTATACGGCTGGCTCACCAGCAAAGAACGCGCGAAGATAATGATCTACAGCTTTAATGAAGAGAGCGGGAATTCAGGGGATACTTCGTACGCGGCTGAATCCCCTGTCGAACAGATGCGTGATGCACTGAACAGCCTTGATCTGTCGTATAACACTGCGCATGACCGTCAAACCACCAGTTTCAGAAACATGGAGGGACTGCTCTTTGAAAAACCTGACGGAGAACCAGTACCAACAGGCATGCATCTGCTGAAGAAAAAAAATGAAATGGACAGGTCAGATTCTCTTCTGTACCACTTTATGTCAATGGTAAATAAAGATGAATTCTGCCGCGACGAGCGTATCTACAACGAAATATCCGGGATGATTGAATCCACAAAAAAAAGTGACCGCACATGGCAGCGTAAAATACGCAGCATGGCAGACATAACATCACAGTCCAGTGAATTCGAATATACTTACCACAGGTTCAACAGGCGGTATTTTGCCTCCGGCATATACAGCCCCGGCCGTTCTTTCAAATACATGCAGGCAATAACGGTTGTTGTAGATGTGTCCGGTTCCATGGTGCTGAAGCCCGGAGACATTGAAGCGGCGTTCGGTATTGTTGAGGAGCTTGCCGACAGGTTCAGGGTTTTCCTCCTGTGCATAGATGAAACCGTCTTTGTTCCTGAAAAAAACGGCAATGTATTTATAAAATCCCCGCTTAAATCAAAACCTTACGAATACAGAAAGGGTGACTGGAAACACCTTCAGACAGGAAGCAGCGGCACGACTTTTTTCGAACCGCTATTTAACGATTACATGAAAGGCCACAAAGAACTGCTCATAGTAATCACTGACGGTTACATATATGACATGGAAAAACTCATGGAGTACCGCAACACACTGTGGCTCATCAGCGAAAACAGGACCGAGCCCTTTCATCCGCCATTCGGAAAAACCGTAAAAATTGAATCTGCAGAAAATATGTTGCGCCTGCACACCGGAAAAAGGATTTAACATGAAAACTGCTGGCACTGATCAGACTTCCGACAATGAAAGACTTTTTCTCGCAGGAAAGAACGGCCTGCTTTCGGATTATTCCGCCGCACAACAGGAATTAGAGTCATCAGGAAATATCGGGCTTGTGCATAAAGCAGGAATATTCTGGCCTGAATTTGACTTCAGATCAGGGATGGATTTTCTAGTTTCATCCTGCAGCGCAGAATACATTTACAGGTCAGGCAGGTTCTGGCATGGATACGATCACGGCATGGGTCTTGAGGCTCTTGGCCGGATGAAGAGCGCCAGGTATATATACTACGCAGGCAAGGAATGGAAAAAGTTCGATTTCAGTCGCGGTTTCGACCTGCTTATGGCAGCCGGTTCATCCGAGTTTATTTTTTACGCAGGAGCATACTGGAAGGAGTTTGACTTTCATGAGGGCATGTCATGTCTATTTAAACTTTCAGAACCGGAATACATATTCAAGGCCGGCACACTCTGGAAAATATATGACTACCGCAGTGCGTGGAAAATCCTCGAATCCATGGTTACAGAGGGTGAGAGATGGAGGGCGATGTCATTCACTAACATCAAATGGAAAAGTGAACTGAAAAAGATATGGGAATCCCTCTGGTAGGAAATAAAAAAACCGTGTGACATGCTAATATCACACGGTTATCTTCAGCTGATTATTTTAACTCTCTATTTTACCGTAGACTTGAATTTTTTAATGTCGGGTTTATCAAAATTTTTAACAGCATCGCTCTGTTCCTCTTTCTTTGTCCCAACATCACCCTGAATCTCTTCTTTTTTAATATCGGTAGAACCTTTAAGTTGATCCACTGCATCCTGGTTTTTGGTTTTCTGGTCTTCAACCCTCTGCTGGTCGGCGGCCTTCTGGTCCTCTACCCTCTGCTGGTTTTCATCTTTCATTTCCTTAACTTTTTCTTTTATTTCTGCTTTCTTCTCTTCAAATCTTTTCCTGATATCTTCGCGCATCTGCTTTATATCATCTTTAATTTTGCGGATTTTATCACGGTTCTTCTCTTTCAGGTCAGCAACAGAAAGCTTTCCTTTTTCGACACTGGCCTCTTTGCCTGCCTCAACCTCTTTGAATGAACTGTCATCGCTTCCAGATTCCTTTACAACTACCACACCTTCAATACATGATACGGTGCTTTTGCCGTTATCCTCTTCAACCATGAATTCAGTACCGCGAACACCAGCAACAGATGTAGGGGTGTTGACCCTGAACTTTTCACCATCAACAAGTTTACGCGTAACCTTTGAAAACATCTTTCCGTTTTCTACATAAAACTCGGAACTTGACTTATCTTCAGATACATTCTTCACAAGCTCGGTCATAACAACTGTACTGTTTTCAAGAATCCTTACAACATTCTCATTAAAAAAAACATCCACTACAGATTTTGGACCGGTTTTAATGGTCATACCCTGTTTAATCGAATCTCCTATCTTTGCAGGTTGAGCTTTGCCGTTGTCAATTATCTTGACATCTCCAGACATAAAGTTAATCAGCCCCTCATAGTTCACAACCGTTGCTTTCTCTTTTTTACACGCTGTAAAATTTAATAACGCAATCAGCAGTATTAAAACTACACCCGTTTTTTTCACAATATCCTCCAGTTTTTTACATCAGGTTTACATAATTTGCGGTTAGTTTAATCCTGAAAAAGGAATGTAATATGCCACAAATGCCATGTTACAATGTCCTGAGTCAGATAATTCCGCTTATCTGGTATACAAATTATTATCAATTCTCAGGAAATCAACCTAATTTTTACTAAATTATGTATTTCATTTAATTGTTTTATCTAAAATTAATGATTAAATCACTCCCCACCGAAGACAGCGAAGTGATTTAATCCTTCTATACTCTTTATAAATCTAATAATTATTATTTTTATTTAAATATAATAAATTAAATTTTCCATCAAGGGCATATGTCCCGCTTATATAACCTGCCTGTGTATTATTAAAACCGCTCTACAAGATAAAAAAAACCGTTTATTTGAAAAAAATTTTTCATAAACAGGCCAATCCGAGCGTATTAATGATAACTAAATTCAACCGGAGGCTTTATGCAGAACTACGCAACAGCAACAATCGAAGGTTTCGTAACACATGATCCGCAGCTGAAAAAAACAAAAACAGGCAAATCTGTCTGTACTTTTGCACTTGCGATCAACCATTATTCAAAAAGTGAAGAGGCACCAAAGGTTTCATTCATCGATGTTGAAACATGGGAAAAAATCGCAGACCTCTGCTCAAAAAATATCATCAAAGGGAAAAGGATCATGGTAATTGGTGCGATACGCCAGGACAGGTGGGAGGACGAAAAAGGTAAAATACAGTCAAGGCTCAAGATTGTTGGTAATGAAATAAGGTTTCTTGAATCAATTAAAAGCACGGCTGAGGCGAACTAGGTTCGCCTCACCATGTTCATTTTTATGTCAGAAAGGGATCCTGTTTGTTCTGGACCAGATTCCCATCTCCTGGGCCGACTTAATCAGTTCCTCTCTGAAATTGGGATGGGCAATACTTATAAGGTTTTCCGCCCTGCCCCAGACAGACCTGGCTTTCATATTTACACTGCCGTACTCGGTAACAAGATAGTGAACCATTGTTCGTGGAACCGTAACAACAGAACCCGGAGTAAGAAGAGGCCTGATTCTTGACTTCAGTTCACCGGTTTTCTTGTCCTTGTATGTTGAGGTGAAAGCCAGGAAACTCTTTCCACCTCTGGAGTGAAAGGCACCGATGACAAAATCAAGCTGTCCGCCTGTACCGGATATCTGCCTGAATCCTGAAGTCTCGGAACAGACCTGGCTTAAGAGGTCAACTTCAACTATATTGTTGATCGATACGACCTTGTCATTCTGCGATACGAAGTCAGGATTATTCGTATGATTAACCTTGCATGATGCGAGCCGCGGATTATCGTGGATAAAATCATAGGTCTCCTTGGTACCCAGACAGAATGAGAATGAGCTCTTGTTGATATCAAAGCTCTTCATCGCGTTGGTTACCTTGCCCGCGTTATAAAGGCCGACCATGGCATCGCAGAACATCTCACTCTGTATACCAAGGTCCCTTACATCAGTATGAACTATCATTTCACCAATTGTATTCGGAAGAGAACCAATACCAAGCTGCAGACATGACCCGTTTTCAACATGGGGAACTATGAATTCAGCGATTTTTTTCTCTTCAGCAGATGCCTCGGGAAGCTTGGGTGTTGCGAATACAGGTGAATTTGTTCCTTCAATGATAAAATCCACTTCACTTATATGAACGTATTCATCGTTTCCGCCCAGGCAGCGCGGCATATTCTGGTTCACCTCGACGATAACTATGTCAGCCCAGAGCGCTATGCCCCTGTTGTGCGAATTACCCATGCCGAAGTTAAAACAGCCGTTCCTGTCCATGGGCGTTGTCTGTGCGACCCAGATAGTGGGTTTGATATGATGCAGGTCCCTGTGGTGATAGGCAAGAATTGTTGCTTCGTGATAGTTGAAAGGCAGGTGGCATGCCAGTCCCTTGTCCCCGGCCATCCTGTCTATGAGTGTAAAATACCAGCTGAAGTACTGGAATGATTTCTGTTCAGGGTCGTTCTGTATTACAGCCGGAAATGGTGGCACAGTTCCTGTTCCCCTGATGGCAATGTTCTGGATTTCACCGACACGTTTGCTCAAAGCGATGTCAAAATCAACCGGTTTTGTCGCGAACATACCATAATCGATTATGTTATTTGATTGTACCAGATTAGCAGCATCAGTAGAACTTACTAATTTTCTCTTGTATTCCGCCAAATATGTGTTCATGGATATCCCCCCATTTACATTTTTATTTTTATATCTAAAAAACATTCAAATTTTATGATTAATATTGAATAAATGCAATGGGGTATGTTGACAAAAAAACGTAAAATACTTTGTAAAATATCTGTACGGTAAATCACTACAAATATTTTAAATTGTAATATTTATAAGTAATAATTCCTCACCATATATTTTAGTGCAAAAATAAAAATTATATGCATCCGCCGCCGAAGATGGCGGGTGCAATAGAGCTTTATTTACTTAAAAATTTAAGGAATAAATACTGAATATTCAGACATATCAAAAATTAATTTTCACAGCCGCCATTCTACCATTATTTTCCGATCGGGTACGGCGGGCTGAGAACATATAACCATGTGTGTATCCATCATATTAATAGTATAATCACGGTGTGCAGGATTATTTCTGAGATATGATGTATGCGGCGACCTCATCAAATTTTTTCTCCTCCTGCAAGCCGCTCTTGAGTGATTTTATTGAGACCGTGCCTTTACTTAATTCATCATCACCAATTATCAGGGCATATGCCGCATGCTCCCTGTCGGCCCTCTTCATCTGGGATTTAAAGCCCTTAACCTCAGGATCGATGTCGGTAGAAATCCCTTTCCCCCTTAGAATATTGACAAGTTCCACCCCCTTCAGCAGTGATTCGCCTCCGGAGTGCATGATGAAACAGTCAGGCCCCTTACCCGGCATTGCAACATCCTGAACAAGGATGTTGATTCTCTCAATTCCTGCTGCAAAACCCACACCGGGTGTCGGCTTGCCGTCGAACTGCTCCACAAGGTAATCATACCTGCCGCCGCCCGCAAATGCACTCTGGCTCCCGAGTTTTTCTGATACGAATTCAAACGTAGTTTTAGTATAATAGTCGAGGCCTCTCACCATAAAGGGGTCTTCCTCAAATGTAATATTACCCTTTGTTAAATATGCACGGACCTTTCCGAAGTGGTCATCGCATTCGTTACAGAGATAATTTCTTATTGCAGGGGCACCTGCTTTAAGCTCAATGCACGCGGCGTTCTTACAGTCCAGGAGACGGAGAGGATTTGTCTCGAAGCGCCTCTGGCAATCCGGACAGAGCCCGCTTAGATTATTCCTGTAATAATCCTTCAGAACACCCATGTACTTCGGCCTGCAATCCCTGCACCCGATTGAATTAAGCAGAATTTTAAACGTACCCACACCCGCCTCAACCGCAATACTGTTGACCAGGGAGATTATCTCGTAGTCATAAAAGGGATCTGTACTCCCGAATATTTCAGCACCGAACTGGTTGAACTGGCGGAGCCTCCCCTTCTGCGGTTTTTCAGCCCTGAACATGGGGCCGTAGTAGAAGAACTTGCACAACGATAACCTGTTGAACTCGCCATTTTCAACATAAGCCCTCACCACTCCAGCCGTACCTTCCGGACGCAGGGTAAGGCTCCTTCCTCCACGGTCTTCGAATGTGAACATCTCCTTCGAAACTATATCCGTATCAGTACCGATACCGCGGGAAAAAACCTCGGTGAATTCCATTACAGGGAGCACAATCTCCCTGTAATTATAACGCCCGAATACCTCAACGGCCTTATCAATTACATAATTCCACCTGTCTATCCTGTCAGGAAAAATATCTTCAACACCCGGAGGTCTGGTAATCATCTTGTGCTCCTGCGATTATATTCTTTTTCTGAAAACTGCATTTTTAAATACCGGCTTGTCAAACCTTACGGCACATACTGTACCGGGCCTGGCCATATCTGTAATCCTGCCCGAACTGTCTGTAATGGAAACGACCCTGTAGGAATCGTCAATTACATCTTTTTCTATGGGGTAAATGGCATCAACGATGTCACCCGGATTTACGGGATTAAAAGATTTGAACAGCACCTCCTCTTCCGGATCGCTGCCGTCGTACCGGTATCCCAGGAAAACAGCCCTGTTTATATAAGGCACCCCGCTGTATCCGAGCCCGCTGAATTCATTGAACAGGTCAGATGTATAGGGCCTGTGGCTTATGAGATCAAGTTCTGACAGCCAGAAGTCCAGCATGCCTTTGAAATCAGGTGTACCTGCAAGTTGAACTGCGTGCCTGTATATCCTTGTTGTGTTGGCCGCATGGTACAGAGACTTCATCCTTCCCTCAATCTTGAAGGCGTTAACACCTGCGGCAATATACTCTTCCAGCTTGTCAATAAGCTGGAGGTCCTTTGAGGAGAGTATCTCTGTTCCTGATGCATGTTCTATCATGTCAAGGTAACTGCCTGGCCGTTTCTCCTCCATCAGTGAATAACGCCACCTGCACGGCTGGGCACAGTCCCCCATGTTCGCGTCACGGCCCGAAAGGTACCTGCTCAGGAGACACCTGCCGGAATATGCCACACAGAGCGCACCGTGGGCAAAGACTTCAATCTCCGCGCCGGTACTCTCACTGATCATCCTTATCTCATCCACGGTGGTTTCACGGGCAAGCACAATCCTGCTGATACCGGCGTCCAGCCAGAACTTTACGGCCTTGCGGTTCAATGTATTCATCTGAGTCGAAAGATGAAACTCAGCACTTACTCCGGACTCGCGGAGAATCATGAGCATCCCCGGATCAGATACCATGACAGCATCAAAACCATAAGGTTTTATCTTTTCAGCAAATTTCTCCGCTTCGCGAACATCGGCTTCATGGAGAAACGCATTCATGAGAAATGTTGTTTTTACTGAATTCTCCCTGCAGAATGAAACTGCGGCATGAAGGTCGTCGTCGTTGAAGTTGTCAGCCTGCACTCTCAGGTTAAAATTCTCACCGCCGAAATAGACCTCATCGGCGCCGAACTTCACACAGAACCTGAGTTTCTCAAGGTTGCCCGCAGGTGAGACTATGGATGCCCTGTTCATTTAATTGACCATATGTTTAATTGTTGATTTGATGAATCTATCAGTTTCATGCTTTGGGTTTCCGAAAATTTAATTCAGGCTACTGCGCGAATTTAACATCCGCGATAAACCTATCCATGTTGGGGAGGGTTAAATTGTCTACTTTTTTTCCTCTGATTGTTTTTGCTCCCAACTCTGAAATAATTTTTTTATTACCCGAAGCTCCCGGAGGATATTCAGCATACTCAGCTGTATACAGGGGAACTTCCAGTTTATGTGCGGATTTTGCAGCTTCAAAAATACCACCATCTTCAGGTGACTCAACAATAAAAACAGCGCCCGACGATGCGCAGATGAGCCTGTTCCTGCTGAATGCATTAAATTTGCTCGCAGCATCTCCGGGAGCAAGATGTGAAACTGCCACAAACCTTTCAGGATCAAGTACCGGCTTCAGCTGTTCAGGAACAGCAAACTTCAGTATCCCGTACGGGAGCCACGCCGCAGTACTTCCTCCGCTTTCAAGGGCCGCCCTGTGAGCCGTGAGATCAGCGCCATTTGCGAGTCCGCTTATTACCGCTATTCCATGTTTCGCGAGTTCGACTGAAGCCATGTAGGCTATGAACTCCCCCCTGCTGCTCACATTGCTGTCACCGAGAACCGCCGCCCCTTTCATGTTTAGAATAGATATATTGCCCGATGCGTATATTACAGGTGGAGCAGAATTGCCCATGCGTGAAAAAAGTTTTTCCGGATATGAAGGAGAAAAGAAAAAATTTACCGATATCCCCGAGTCCATGAGCTCGAAGTACTCCCTTTCAGCGGCATCAACGTTTCCACCGGCATCAATAAGCGCGCGGATAATCTTATCGCTGAAATGAAATTCGCTCCTGAGCTCAGCATCCGTAAGGCCGAAGAGATCGTACAGCGAAAGGCCTGCTGAGGATATGGCATCATAGATTTCACGGAGAGTCGCTGTGCCGACCCCCTGTACATTATTTAACGCAATCCAGTGCCTGGTGTTGTTCATGATGGGCCGGTATCATCCGGGGATTGCCGGATTTTTTATTCTATCCTGGACCTGTTTTATCATGTCAAGGTATTGCCTCTGTATTACAAGGTGTTCTTTAACTACGGCGTTATCATCGAGTTCATGCTGGAGCATTTCAAGTTCAGCCCGTCCATAGAAACTCTCCTTTTCCGGGGAGTTCATCCTCTCGCTTATCTCGCGTCCCATAACAACAAGCTTTTCAAGGAGCATCTGGGAGTTTACATCGGTCCTGATACGCTCCAGGCTCTCCCTGTATTTAACAGTGAGTTCATGGGCTGCTATCATTTCCGAAAGCTCCCTTGCTACGCTTATAATTGAGGTGTAATCGTCCATGGCTACCAGAGTACATTCATCGGATTGATGAGTTTATTATTGTGCCACAGTGTAAAGTGCAGGTGTGGGCCGGTTGACAGTCCTGTAGACCCGACCCTCCCTATTACTTTACCGGCCTTCACGTACTGGCCGGGTTTTGCATAAATCACAGACATATGGCCGTAAAGAGTCCTGTAACCGTTATCGTGTTCAATGATAACAGCCTTCCCGTAGGCCCCCATCCAGCCCGTACTGACCACACGTCCATCGCGCGATGCTCCGATATATGTGCCGTAGGATGCTGCTATATCAACACCATTATGAAAGCGCGTGTTCCTGTATATGGGATGCTTTCTGTTTCCGAAGAACGAACTATACCTGCCGCCGAGAGGAGACCTGAACATCTCCCTGACCCTGAACCTGTCTGCAAGGTTTGCACTCATGTTATCAGTCCTCGGCCTGGCATCTTTTATGAAAACGGCTACGGGATATTTCTCTTCACTGAAGAAATCTTTGAACCGCACAGATATCGGCAGGTCCTGCACAATAAAATTTTCCCGGTCTGTATCATATATCTGCATAAGGTTTTCAATTTCACTTGTGTCATTGACAAATTCAATAATTCCCTGTTCTGATGGCACTACAACGGTACGGCCCTCCCTTGCATTAAGATCGTTCCAGAAGAGGTTAATTCCGATCAGTGTATCAATGTTAACTCCGCTGTCACGCGCGATCCTCCAGAAGTTGTCCCCCTTTTTGACACTTATGAAGGAAAGGGTAATTCCGTCAAATGAGACCCTGTTTTTCAGAAAAGATATATATTCATCCTCACTGTTAAAATAGCTTCTCGGGTTCCGGATTATGTCTCCTTTTTGTATCGAATTAGCGATTATTACTGCAGTTATAACCATACCTGCGATAAAAAGAGTAATAATTTTTTTTACCATTGTTTACCTTTAAATTATAAAATATTCAAGAGTGCTTTATTTAATTCTGGATTTGATTGACCTGAGCATTTCTTTAAAGAGTTCATAAAAATCCTTGAGCTCATCCTTGTCCCTGAGGGGCCGCGGATTGGGGATTTTGCCCTCAATTACCTCTTTAAAATACATTGACATTACATAGATCGGCCCTGATATCCTGTGTGTAATCCTGAGAATCATCATAAAAAGTACAAGACCCTGCAGAATTACGCATATTACAAGCGAAACAAGAAGATTGGCATTATACCTTGCGATTTTATCTATGGTCTCCTGGTTTTTTTCATGATTTTTAGTAAGGCGGTCAATTGTTGCCTTGTACGCGTCAGCTCCCTGCACGTTTATGTCCGCAGTCTGCATAACCTGAAAAATATTATCTTCAATGACATAAATATTATTAATCTTATCATTGTTATACACAATACTTGCTGCAATGGCGGAGAGCAATATGACAGAAACAACCGCAACCACGCCGATTACTGCAAAAGTGGTTTTCAGCTGAAACTTTTTATCGACAATGATAGTCTTTCTCTTGCCCATGAATTACCGCCGGATGACTGAGATATTTAATCTGGAAATAAATGAAATTCGACATATTTTATATTATATGCAAAAATGAGTCAATAAAATTTCCTCAGAACAACTCATAGAAGGACTTTATTCTGAATCCCCGCGTCCTTGAGCATTGAGAAGAAAAGCCTCAGGGGAAATCCAACAACATTTGTTAACGAACCTTCAATTTTTTCTATTATCATGTCGCCGTTCTCCTGGATTGCGTATGAACCTGCCTTGTCAGCATATTCAGTGCTGTCAAGATACATGTTGATCTGCCTCTCATTCAGGTCCCTGAATGTTACCCTGGTAGAATCCAGGCTGGTTAATGTAAGGGATTTACCGTTTTCAGTTACCGTAAGAGCAAGGCCTGTAATGACACTGTGTTCCCTGCCCGACAGCAGCCTGAGCATTCTCGCAGCATCATCCCTTGATCCGGGCTTGCCAAGTATCATACCATCGATGGTAACAATAGTATCCGATACAACAATAATTGAATTATCCGGTACTTCTATGCGCGGCAGGATGTATAAAAGTTTTGCTTCAAGGATTCTATAGACATAGGAGACAGGGTCTTCATCATGCGAACTCTTTTCATCAACATCAGGCACAATTATCTCTATAGAATCAAGAAAGGATTCAAGGATCATTCTCCTTCTTGGTGAGCCGGAACCAAGAACCACCTTCATTATTTGAGAATAACCTTTTCGTTAATCTTGTAAGCGGTCACTACGTTTTTTATCTTTTTGATCCTCTTGATTATTTCAGTAAGATGATCGTTGCTTTTCACTTCAAGGATAAACTTGATGAGCGCCCTGTCATTTGACTGCACCTGGGCTTCAACCTTCATGATGTTTGATTTTGCCAGGGATATCTCGTCTGTTATATCTTTAAGCAGGTTCGGCCTGTCAGTTGATTCGACAGCAAGCTTTACCGGGTATTTCCTGTCGTCATCCTTGTCCCAGACTATGCTGATAAAACGTTCCTTTTCATTCTTCAGCCTTTCAAGTGACGGGCAGCTCTGCTTGTGGATCGTAATCCCCCTGCCGCGGGTAATAAAACCGGTTACACTGTCACCGGGGATGGGCTGACAGCATTGCGCCAGCTTGATCATAACGTTTGAATTGCCATCTATGCTGATGCCGATACGCCCGTTTTGATTATAGTTCTTAAGCCTTAACTGTTCCTCTTCAGGGATGGAAACATTTGCCTTGTCAACCTCCCTGCGCTTCTTCTCCTCTTTCTTTTTTAGCTCATCATCTCTCGAAATATCATCTAAATTTTTCCTCAGCCAGTTTCTTATTTTATACCTGGCATTTGCAGACCTAACAAATTTAAGCCATGACTCCGAGGGCTTTGCATTTTTGGATGTGAGAATTTCCACGATATCACCGCTTTTAAGCTTTGACCGGAGTGGAATAAGCTTGTTGTTGACCCTGGCCCCGGAGCATTTATTACCGACTTCTGTATGTATGGCATACGCGAAATCAACCGGTGTCGCTCCTGCTGCGAGCTTGACAATTTTTCCCTTTGGAGTGAACACAAAAATTTCATCTTCGTAAAGGTCCATCTTTACGGTTGATACAAAATCACGTGTATTCATGGAGTCGATATTAAAGGTGCTCAGGCTGTTAAGGATTTCAACGCTCTTGTAATCCCGCTTGCCTCCCTTGCCCTCCTTGTATGC
This sequence comes from uncultured Leptospirales bacterium, assembly GCA_964440335.1. Lineage (GTDB taxonomy): Bacteria > Spirochaetota > UBA4802 > UBA4802 > UBA5550 > JAAYBQ01. The sequence goes on along the minus strand of CAYTSF010000036.1, from coordinate 3,103 downwards.
CCAGTGCGCTGCGATTCCTATCTCGGCAGTCGCATCCATCTCGCGGGTGCGGATCTGTACTTCAAGTGGAAATCCTCCCGGCCCTATTACGGTCGTGTGAAGTGACTGGTACATGTTTGACTTGGGAACTGCTATGTAGTCCTTGAACCTTCCTTCGATCGGTGACCAGATGGAATGAATAACTCCCAGAATGGCATAACAGTCACGGACGTCATCGGTAATAATCCTTATGCCGCGTATATCGAAAATATCATCAAAGGACTTGGCGTGCATCTGCATCTTCCTGTAGATTGAGTAATAACTTTTTGCACGCACCTTGACCTCGACATTGATCTTCAGGTCTGAAAGCTTTCCGGTTATTATATCACGCACATAATCGATGTATTGATGGATTTCCTCCTGCCGCTGGGCTATCCTGCTCCTGATATCCTCGGAATCCTCCCTGAAGAGTACATGAAACGAAATATCCTCAAGTTCAGTTGCCAGCCTTGATATGCCGAGCCTCCTGGCTATGGGCGCATATATATCGAGAGTTTCCTTGGCTATGCGGATCTGTTTATGTTCCGGCTGAAACATGATTGTGCGCATGTTATGAAGCTTGTCTGCCAGCTTGATTATTATAACGCGTATGTCTTTTATCGTGGCAAGGAGCATCTTTCTCAGGGTCTCGTTCTGGGCATGTGTCCTTGACCTGTTTTTGAGGGATGATATTTTTGTCACGCCGTCAACCAGCATGGCAACATCCTCTCCGAATTCCTTTGTCAAAAATTCCATGGAGTAATAAGTGTCTTCGATTACATCGTGCAGGAGCGCAGCTGTTATTGTTGTTGTATCAAGTTTAAGGTTTGCCAGTGTGATTGCTACTTCAAGTGGATGGATGATGTAAGGTTCGCCTGAAAGCCGTTTCTGCCCTTCGTGTGCCGCAAGAGCAACTTCATAAGCCTTTTTGACAATAGCAATATCTGCATCGCTGTCATTATCGCGAATCAGTTCAATGAGGGTCTCTATATCCCTTCGCCTGATTTTAAATTCGTATACACTCATATATTATTGTTATGCATCTGTCCGCCTGTTACATTAAATAAATACTCCAGGAATTTAATACATTTTGCAGTATGCCTTTATAGTCAACATAAATTATTTATCCGGGTTAAAAACTACATGTGAGATTTCAACATAAACCTTATTGTTTCATGACCGGTATTATGCAATCTCGCACTCCATGACTAAAATAACAATTAAATCTGCAATTGTCATCATCCAGCAAGAAGGATTGTCAATTCGCCGACACTCTCTGCAATATAATCCGGACACGACTCTTCCAGCTCACCAGGTTCGCCGTAACCATATTTAACACCGACCGAACATAAACCGTTCTCCCTTGCCCCCAGAATGTCATATTTTCTGTCGCCGATCATAACAGTCAATTCAGCCGCACACCCGGCATGCCGTATGAGATGCGCAATCATTTCTGTTTTTGAGGTCATTGAACCATCCATGTTGCTGCCATATACTCCTGCAAAAAAACGCGTGAGACCGAAATGGCCTATAATCTTTTTAGCATAAAGTTCAGGCTTCGACGTGGCAACATAAAGTCTCTTTCCCTGAGAGCAGAGTGTATCGAGCAGTCCGGGAATTCCTGGATATACTTCATTTTCGAAAATTCCCTTAACTTCAAAATATTCCCTGTAATATCTGACCGCCTCCTCAGACTGTTCCCTTGAGAAAAAAAAATGATCCATGAATGTTTCACGAAGCGGCGGTCCGATGAACCTGTATAATGACGACCGCTCTGCATTAATCCCATACTTATTGAGGGCATAAATTATGGAATTTGTAATACCCAGGCCCGGATCAGTGAGTGTACCATCAAGATCAATGAGGCAATACTTCATTTCACTACAGATATTTTTCAAAGCCGCTGCTACCCTTTTTGTAATAATGCGGATAATGTCACTGCCGCATTTCATTTGTCAATGAAAAGTAAAATCATGAAAATCATCAGCAGTCCGGACAGTTTTATTTATTGACGAAACATTAGCCAGTGTACCATCCTGAATACTCGGCACCGAGTGCCAGAATTGATTTACAGGAAAATCCCGATGTTCATGCCTGCAAAAACGACCTGCCCTTTATGTAACAGTAAAAGAATCGGTCATAAATACAACATCGACAGCTACAGGTTAAAGTTCTCAACCAGCATCTGTCACGACTGTTCATTTATATTCATGAACCCGGTTTTCAGCGATGATGTAATTAAAGGCTTCTACAACGAAAACTACTACTGCGGCAGGGCTGACTATTCATACATTGATGAACGGTCGCAGAAAAAATTTTTTTCATATGTGTGGGATAAACGTATCAGCGTCATACACAGGTATGTGAACCGCGGAAATTTCCTCGATGTGGGATCCTCCTTCGGCGGACTTCTTGAATCAGCAGAAAAATACTATACTGCCTATGGTATAGAACTTTCAGATTTTTCATATAAGCATTCCGCAGAGAGATTCGGCAGCAGGATTCATCATGGCACTCTTGATGACCATCCATTCAAGAAGTCATCCTTCTCTGTGATCACCATGATTGAACTTATCGAACACCTTGAAAATCCTGTGAAAGCAATCAGAGAATGCCACTCGCTGCTTGATGATAACGGGCTCCTTGTTATACAGACTGCAAACATGAACGGCAGCCAGGCAAAATCTCTGGGCGATAAATACGAATACTTTATGCCGGGGCATATATCTTACTTCACAATGAGAAACCTCACTGAGGCACTCCGGAGAACCGGATTCAGGCGCATCATGGTTTTCTACCCCGTAGAGTTCGGGCTGCTCCCTAAACTTTTAAAATCACGCGGAAATTTCAGAAGACCATCGGATTACATCAACTGGTACCGCATAGCCAGATACCATATGCTTGGGAAAATTCACTGGAACGATTTCGCAGTTAAAAGTTCCATGGTGGTGTATGCCTTTAAATAAAAATAAGATTCAATAATTTTAAAAAAAATAAAATTTTTGCTTGCATAAAACATGCCATCATAAGATATATCTCAAGACTTAAGCGAGCGTGGTGGAACTGGCAGACACGCTAGACTTAG
>CAYTSF010000035.1:22309-26231 GCA_964440335.1 uncultured Leptospirales bacterium | reverse complement strand
CAGGAAATACAGCAGGTTTGAAGGCATTGATCCTTCAGCTTCTTCTACTGGCCGCGGGCATAGGAATAATACTCCTGAACAACTACAGGTACAGGGGACCGGCTGTGACCGCAACAGGAGTTTTTTTCATAAACCTGTTCTGGGTAACGATGGTTCTCGGCCACGACCTGAAGATCTGGTCATGGCTGCGCAACACAAAAGCAGGCGGGCTTATACTGCTTGGAATAGTTGTTGTTAACTTTTTTGTTGTTGTTGCACTTGCAGTCAGAGATAACTTTTTTAAATAAGGAGTATCCTGCTTTTCAGGGCCGCAGCTCTGCTCCTGGTCGAATCCGCCGCATCATTTATTTGAGTTGCTGACATAAATATTACTTGCCATGCACAGAGACCCTGCGCAATGATATGCGTGATGCGGTATTCCGCATGACACATAACGGCTGTCACTGAAAACCAGCCTAAAAAAACAGGAGCACCAGATGAACAGTAAACCCCCAATGCAGGTTTCCCCTGCCTTCCTTATAATCACCTGTCTTTTTGTTACATGCCTCCTCATAACAAACATTGTAGCAGGACGCCTTGTTGAATTCGCAGGTTTAACCATTACCGCAGACCTCTTCCTTTTTCCTGTGACATACATCTTCGGCGATATCCTCACCGAGGTCTACGGATACAGAAAATCAAGGATTACCATATGGCTCGGCTTTGCCGCGAACCTGTTAATGGCAGGCGTATTCATGGCTGTTGTCAGGATGCCGGCGCCCTCGTTCTGGGACGGGGCAGGTGCATACAATACCGTTCTGGGTTTTACCCCCCGTGTTGTTGGCGCCTCGCTTCTTGCTTATCTGTGCGGCGAGTTCATCAACTCAATGGTCCTCTCAAGGATGAAGGTCGCAACAGGCGGCAGTTTCCTGTGGATGAGGACCATCGGTTCAACCCTTGCAGGGCAGGCCTTTGATACGGGGATTTTTATGTTCATTGCGTTCAGGGGGACAGTCCCGCCTGATGCATTCATATCAATGACCCTGGTCCAGTATTTCTGGAAGGTATCATACGAAGTGTCAGTTACGCCGCTGACATATTTTATCGTGGCAAAATTAAAGAAAATGGATGGGAGCGATGTTTACGACAGGGGCATCAGTTATAATCCTTTCCCCGGGATTTTTGATAATAAATGATAAGATCTGTGAAGGATAAAACTGCCGGTTCATATCTGAGCTGGATGTTATTTTCTTGACTTTGATTTGCAGGGAGTATTAATTATTAATCTGTTTATGAAATCAATATCACCATATGTTATTCCGCCTGTATTATCACTGCTGACAGCCTATTCCCTGGCTGCAATGGCAATTTTCAGGGGAAAGTTTAAAACGGAGAATTTACTTCTCGCTGTTGTCTGCATAAGCTGGACACTCACTTCGGGGGTCTTTGTGTGCCATTACTTCATCATGGATGAAGAATTGCTTCTAAGGATTGAGAGGGGGGTGCATACATTTTACGTGTTTATGCCCGCAGTATCTGTTCTTTTTTACCAGGTTCTAACCGGCATGAAAAACCGGGCGGTTACTTTTATTTTTTTTGCAGCCGCACTGGCCCTGTCTGTATCGGTGCAGACCGATTATTATTTTTACGGGCTGTATACATATGAATGGGGGCGTATCGCAAAGGGCGGCACAGCATTCAGGGTTTTTGCAGGGTACGGTGTGGTGGCCACCTGTTATATTATCTACGTTTTTTATAAACGTCTTATCAGCGAAAAAAACAGGGTACTCAGAACCAAGCTCTATTATCTGTTTATTGCATACTTTCTGACAGTAACTCTCACATTCACATGCCTTCCCGCTATGCATGGTTATGACATCTATCCGCTGGCAACCTATGTTTTCATTCCTGTGGGGATACTTACTTACGGCATACTTCGTTATCGTGTAATGGACATCAGCCGGGTGCTTCACATTTCAATATTCTGGCTCATACTGTCTTCGATCATTGTTGTGCCGAATATTGTCCTTTTTGTTTTGCTCAGGGAATACTTTTTTTCATTCAGCGTGTTCAGGCTCACGGTTATTTTTGTTGTGTGGTTTTTGCTCAACTATATTTATTTTATCCGGATCCAGCCATTAATAGACCAGGTCTTTAACCGTTTAAACCGCAACCTGAAAAATTTCGAGGCCCTTTTTAATCGGGAACTTTCACAGCTCATGGGGCTTGATGATTTTGCGCTCGATTTTACATCACTCCTGCGGCGTTCCCTGAACCTCAACAGCGCCCGGCTCTTCTGCCGCAGGACATACCAGAACAATTACACCGATTTCACAGGCCAATCCTTCGAGATCGACCATGAGATGCAAATGGTAATTCTCGATCATCCATTTCTTGAAAAGAGCCTGATAGAATTAACAGCTGAAATGAATGACAAAGAGAAGATACTTTTACTGTTCCATATAACAGACAGCGAGTATATAGTACCAATGGTCCACAGGGATGAACTGATCGCGCTCCTTTGCCTTTCACAGAGAAAAGACCAGAGGCGCCTTAACGACAGGGAGTTCAGGTTCATTACGAGGCTTAACAGGTATGCCTCAATTGCTATAGCAAATTCGGTTATATACCAGGACCTTTCCGATATGAAGGATAACCTGGAAAAAATAGTCCGGGAGCGGACTTCAATTATTGAGAAACAGAAGCATGAAATGGAAAGCGACATTGAACTGGCGCGCAAGATCCAGACGGCCCTGCTTCCGAGCAGCATCCCTTACATTACGCGCGTTGACATTGCGTACAGGTACGTGCCGGTGATGAAAGTCGGAGGGGACTTTATCGATATCCATTACAGGGAGGGCATGAACGAGCTTGGGCTTTTTATCTGTGACGTGTCAGGGCACGGTGCGGCATCGGCAATGATTGCGTCAATGGTGAAGATGTCGCTCAACTCCTGGGGCAAGTTCATAACGAGCCCAGGCAAGGCCTTTGTCGAGATGCGCAACATGCTGTACGGCAAGATCGGAGACAATTTCATAACAGCGTGCATGTGTTGCATAGATCTTAATACCGGCGAGGTCATATCCGCAAATGCGGGGCATCCGCCCATGCTCATCGTTCGCACAAGCGGTGAAATTGAGGTCATCAATTCATGGGGAAAGATCATTGTCGATTACGCGGCATCGGACTACGAGGAACGCCGAAGTTTTCTCGGTAAAGGCGACAAGCTGGTGCTCTATACAGATGGCGTTATCGAGGCCAGGAACATCAACTGGGAATACGGCGAGGAGAGGTTTTACCGTATCATAAGGGAGAACATTAACCAGACCGCCGATGAACTGTGCAGGTTAATATATGAAGGGGTGGCCCTGGATGGAGGTGTGTCATCACTGAACGATGACTTTGCCCTGCTCATTGCCGAGTACAGGGGCGATTGATCCTGTACTCGGGGTATGGGGCTGCAACATTTACCTTTAAAATTTTTTGAAAAACATAAGGATTTAGGAAACTATTTATCCAGCACCGAGTTCCACTCGCTGATCCTGTCTGCGTGCTTTGTAAACAGGTTTGTCGTGTCTCCCTCTATTGTTATCGATTCAATCTTATCGCCCTGAACTATGCTGTTCACAGTTTTCTGGTCGGTTTCATCAACCACTGTCCCGAATACGGTGTGTTTGCCGTCAAGCCAGGGCGTGGCAACGTGCGTGATAAAAAACTGGCTGCCGTTCGTCCTGGGCCCTGCGTTGGCCATTGAGAGTATCCCCGGTTTTGAGTGCCTGAGTTCAGGCTTGAATTCATCCTCGAACCTGTAGCCGGGGCCGCCTGTACCTGTACCCTGCGGACAGCCGCCCTGTATCATGAAATCCGCGATTACCCTGTGAAACTTCAGGCCGTTATAAAATCCCCTCTTTGCAAGGTTTACAAAGCTGGCCACTGTAACAGG
>CAYTSF010000035.1:4166-22209 GCA_964440335.1 uncultured Leptospirales bacterium | reverse complement strand
GGCCGTTATAAAATCCCCTCTTTGCAAGGTTTACAAAGCTGGCCACTGTAACAGGAGCCTTGTCGTCATAGAGATCGAGTCTTATGGTGCCTTTGGATGTTGCTATTATTGCTCTGAGCATTTTTTTACCTTCCGGATGATTGATTTTTAACAGTCTGAATATAAGCCTGAAATTTGTCAATTTATACTCATACCGGCAGCAGCTGTAATTTTTACAGTGAATTTTCGCAGAATTATAAAAAAATATTGAAAATAGAATTATTTATTACAATTTATTACTTATCCGGACTGAGTTTAAAACACTGCCAGATTGATTCCTGCTTCAAGGTTCAGCAGCGGGAATGATTTTCAGCAGTAATTTAATAAAAAAATTTTTGGAGGGATGCATGAAAAAGAATTTAATCAAATCATTAGTCACAGGCCTTGCAGCCGTTTTTACACTGGCATCAATTTTTTCTTCGGGATGCGCAAAATCAAACGATAAGGTCCTGATGATGGCAACAACGACAAGCACGGAAAACACCGGGCTGCTGGATTATCTTAAACCGGAATTTCAGAAGGACACGGGACTTGAGCTGCGCTGGGTAGCAGTTGGTACCGGCAAGGCGCTGCAGATGGGACAGAACTGCGACGTGGACGTTCTTCTTGTTCATGATCCGGATGCGGAGAAAAAGTTCATGGATGACGGTTTCGGACAGAACAGGACCCAGATCATGTACAACGATTTTATCATAATCGGGCCTAAGAGTGATCCGGCAAAGATCAAGGGCAAAACTGTTAAGGAAGCGATGAAGCTTATAAAGGATAAAAAATCCCCATTCGCAAGCCGCGGGGATAAATCCGGGACCCATATGCTTGAACAGAAACTCTGGAAGGCAGTCATGAACGCGGTGCCTGAAAAAGAATCATGGTACCTCTCTACAGGCCAGGGCATGATAGAGACAATAAAAGTAGCATCTGAAAAGAACGGCTACACAATCACAGACCGCGGCACTTACATTAAATATGAAGCGTCACTTAAAGGCAAAGAGGGCCTTGTGATACTCGTTGAAAATGACAATATACTTTTTAACCAGTACAGCGCCATTGAAGTGAATCCCGGTAAATGCGCCAAAGCTAAAAACGCAATGGCTAACCAGTTTATAAAATGGCTGACATCTGACAGGGCCCAGAAGCTCATCGCCGATTTTAAACTTGAAGGGAAACAGCTTTTTACTCCAAATGCAAAAAAATAAGTATTTACAGAAGCCTGTGTAATAGATGAATCGTAATAAGCCTGTATAATCTGCAGGCTTATTATTTTACAGTCATTTCCGGAGCGGAAATGGTTCTGAAAATTACGTGTCCTCCAGCCGCATCGGAGGGGGAACAATAGCATTTATGGAAAACCGGTTTATGACAGGCATAGCTCACAAAGAACAATCACTGGTACTTCAATGGACTACTTATACGATGGATTTCTAAACGCATTTGTGCTGCTTTTTCAGGGGCACGATGAAACCTATGACGCCATTTTCACAACGGTCAGGGTGTCGTCACTTTCAATTTTATTCAGCCTGTTAGTTGGACTGCCCGCAGGTTTTTTTATGGGGCACTACGAGTTTCCGGGAAGAAAGTATTTACGGGCTGTAGTTGATACACTGCTTGCCCTGCCAACAGTCGTAGTTGGCCTTCTGGTATATGCATTTATCACGCAGCGCGCACCTTTCGGCCATATGGGGTTGCTCTTTAACACTTCCGGTATCGTGGTTGGCCAGTTTATCCTTATCATTCCAATAGTCATCTCGCTTACGGCCACGGGGATCGAATCCCTTGATGGCAGGCTGAACCCGACCCTTGTTACGCTTGGCGCAGGGAAAAAAAGGATAATTGTCAGCACGCTTTATGAAGCCAGGTTCGCGATCATGACAGCAGCTGTTACAGCATACGGCAGGGCCATCTCTGAGGTAGGAGTATCAATGATGGTCGGTGGAAACATTAAGTGGCATACACGGACTATCACCACCGCAATCACTCTGGAGACCGGCAAAGGTGAATTTGCCATGGGCATCGCGCTGGGAATTGTTCTTTTACTGATAGGTTTTGCAGTGAACTGGGTTCTGATCTTTTTCAGGAAGAGGGCGTAGAATTTATGAATGATTATATCTATGAACTGCAAGATATTGAACACAGGTATGGACATTTCATCCTGCAGATACCGGAGTTCAGGCTCGCAAGGGGATCATCCATTGGCCTGTCAGGACCGAACGGCAGCGGCAAGAGTACGCTCATGCGGCTCCTTGCGAAACTCGAAGAACCCATGGAGGGACATTTACAATTTTCACCAAAAGGAAAGGGCATACGTTCTGTAACAATGCTGCAACAGGATGCCTATCTGCTCAAGAGAAATGTTTATGACAACATCGCCTACGGGCTCCGGGTGCGCGGAGAAAAATCAGAAATCAGAGAGAGGGTTGCCTCGGCGCTGGAAACGGTCAACCTTGATCCGGCTAAGTTCATGCACCGCAAGTGGCACCAGCTATCAGGGGGAGAGGCCCAGAGGGTTGCCCTGGCATCGAGAATTGTTATCAGGCCTGAAGTACTGCTCCTTGACGAACCCGTGGCAAATGTGGACGAGGAGAGTTCCAGGATAATAAGCGAAGCCATAAGGAAGATGAAATCGGAACATGATGCCACTGTAATTGTATCGAGCCACGACCTGACCTGGCTCTCCAGCGTAACAGAAAATATTATTAAGCTCAGCGCCGGCAGGATCCTCGGTACAGGTAATTCGAACATCATAAACGGGCCATGGACAAGGGGCGGTGACATGCTATGGTATACAACTCTGCCGGAGGGGGCCAGGATTTACAGCAGCGGCCCGCACACAGGGGAGAGCATCGCGGTCCTTCATCCGAACGATATAATCATCTCGGCAAAAAAAATACGAAGAATATCGGCACAGAATTGCCTTGAAGGAATCGTACAGCTCATGGTTTCCGAGAACAGCGGCGCTGTTATACGGGTGGAAACGATGGTATCAGGCAAGGTCTTCAACGCTTACATAACAAAGTCATCGGCATCGAAAATGAAAATTTTTCCGGGGAGCAGAATATTCCTGGTGTTCAAGGCAACTTCAATAGTCTGGCAGTAGGATTGTGAAACCCTCAGAGTCCCAGGACTGCTGCGGCATTCCTGTACATTATTCTCTCCCGATGAGCAGAGTCCAGGACTTCAAGTATTCCGGAGTACCTCTGCAGGCCAAGTAGCGGGAAATCGCTGCCGAATATGATCTTTTCCGCACCCGCAGAAGCAATGGCAGCATCATAAATTCCACCTGAATAAAGGAACGGTGTTGCGGCAGTGTCGTACCATACATTAACAAGCGATTCCTTAACTTCCGGCATCAGTTCGTACATGAACATCCCGCCTCCCCAGTGTGCAAGGACCACCTTAACATCCCTGAACTCTGAAAGTATCATGTACAGATCGTGGAGCCCGGGCCTGTACTTGCCATTGTACATGTGGCCCACAGGTTCATTGACGTGCAGGCAGACCGGCAGCGATTCCTCACCAGCAGCTTCGAGCACATTGCGCAGGAACCGCGCGTTGTCCCGGGTAAATCCATCTGCATAAAATCCCAGTTCACCTATGCCCGCCAGTCCCGAATTTTTAGTTTCATGAACCTGCCGCTTCACCTCTTCGCGGCCGGAGGTCACAGCAACGGTCCCGAAACAGTATACCCGGCCGCGATGCTTTTCGTTTATCGCGGCCATGTACTCATTGTGCATGGCACTGCGTTTTGTGTCATGCCACGGGAAGGCCATGGCAACAGCAATATCGATGCTGCTTTCATCCATGTATAGCAGCAGGTCATCGGAGTCTGCAATCCTGCTCTTACTGTCTGCGTATAACAGTGCGAATGCCGGGTCTTGAAGACATTCATCCCTGTTTCTTTTTATTTCAGGATGGAATATGTGTGTATGGAAATCAATAATCATTTTCTACCAGCTCAGACAGAATTCATTTTCACCGGTTTTCCGGTTTATCTCCATGGAACCTCTTTCACACCCATACGACCAGCAACTGGTAAATGTCATTTCAACAGGATCGGATTTTGCTGTTATTGATATTTCATTAATACTGAAAATACGGGAGTCCTCATAACCTTTATTTTTGCTGACGTCCATTTCAAGAGTCCAGATTATCATGTTATTTTCTATAAGATAAATAACGGGAGGAAGGCTGTCATTACGGTTACAGATAACAAGTATACCATTATCGATTTCAAAAGATTCGAATTTCCCATGAGGATCAGTATTGTTAACTCGAGTTGCAATGAATGGTCCATCATCCATACCGCAACCTGATGACAGACTGTACAATGCGTATCCAACAAAAAAAAGATATATTATCAAACATGCTGCGATAGAGACTGTAAGCAGAATGATAATTCTTTTTATGGTTATTTTCATCTGATGAAATTCTCCGTATCAGAAACGCTGCAATCCAGCCTCAATACCTTTGTATTCCAGTGTTTGATAAAACCTTCGGCGCCTTCAGCTTTAAGAAGTTCCTGGTTCTCAAGAAAGTCCTGTCCGTACCTGAGCCACCTTTTGCGGAAATCTTTAAATTTTTTACAGGGATAATCGCCGCACTGGTGGCAGTGAGTAATACTTTTTCCTTTGCAGCAGAGATGAAAGGTTTTACAGCCCTCGCAGCGTTTAATGTTGGCCTCTGCGCCGGGGCATGGCTTCACGTCCCTGGTATAAGTGGGGCAACCTCCGCAGAAACAGCCGCATGCAGGTACACGGCCAGTGTATTCTTTTAAGATGTTTGTTTCCAGTGTGTCCATGTTTAATTGTAAACAGCGGATATAAGCGAGTCAAGAATTTAAAAACAGAAGATCCAGTTTGGAGACAAGTCACAGTTTTCCTGTTTAAACATAAGTGAATCGGTTGTGCCGCGTAAATTATTCATTTAGCAGAAACCGGTTTTTGATAAAAAACCTTGCCTGCATCCGGGTGGAGGGATTGAATGGTCTATATATGAAAATATATGTAGATGCAGATGCCATGCCGGTTGTAATCCGAGAAATCCTCTTCAGAGCGGCAGAGAGGACAGAAATTCCTGTTATACTTGTGGCAAATGTCCCCATCAGAATCCCTGCATCCTCCTTAATATCATGTGTTGTTGTCCCTTCCGGCCCGGATGAAGCGGATGACAGGATAGTACAGATGGTTGCTGCCGGTGACATGGTCATAACCTCTGACATTCCCCTTGCATCAAGGGTAATTGATAAGGGCGGACTTGTTACCGATTCACGGGGCCTGTTATATTCGCAGGATAATATCAGGGAAAGGCTTGCCATGCGTAATTTCATGGAGGACCTGCGCAGCAGCGGGATAGATACCGGTGGGCCATCAGCATTCAGCCCCAAAGACCGGCAGGCATTTGCAAACCAGCTTGACCGGATACTCACAAGATTCAGACAGGAGAAGTAATGGACGGTAATAATCGAAGTAAAATTAAGCCGGGAATGAAGGTTGCTGTTGTCCTGAAAAAGGACCAGGCAACCGGCAGACTGACAGAAGGTACAGTGAAAAGGATTCTGACCAATTCCCCCAGCCATCCGCACGGTATCAAGGTACAGCTTGAGTCGGGTGAGGTGGGCAGAGTAAAAAATATTGAATAATTTTTAAAACAGACAGGCAGCTCACATTGAAAATTTTATTCATATTTACCAATCCCCGGAATTTAATCTAGTATATACACCCTTTTTGCCTTATATTTACAGTATTATATATCAGGAGATGATTCATGAACAATATCGTATTACTCAAGGCCGGAGGTTTTTTTCATCTTTTCTGCGCGGCAACGCATGTTTTTTTCCCTAAAATGTTCCTGTGGCAGGAGAGGTTAAGCTGCCTTTCACCGGAAAACCTTTACGTGATCGGGGCGAACCTGAACATTATGAATTTCTGCCTGCTGTTCATGTGGGTTATGCTGGCATATATTCCACTTTTTCTTCCAGAGGAGATGCTTCAGACAAAATCAGGAAGGAGCCTGCTTTTCTTCATCGTTATGTTCTGGGTGTTCAGGATTTTCGTGCTGCAGCCCATATATGGCGGTTTCGGTTCCCGCGATGAAATTGTGGCAATGTTAATTTTCGGCATCGGCCTTATTCTTTTCGCAATTCCGCTGGTGAGGGTACTCATGGGCAGGGGGATTGATTCATAAAAATTACTGCAGATATTCCGGTGCAGTGAACAGACACGTTTTTTAATACATCTGTCACAGATAGCATTGAAAACGGCTTTTTCCATAATTTGGATCCTGCACCAATAACTTACGCCATACCTGGTATTATCAAGCATACAATCTATGAATGGATCGTGTTAAAATATATCCTCGCAGAGGAGCTTTCCTCTATTTACAAAGGATGAGTACCATGAACTCCCAAAAATATATGAAAGCTGGTGCAGGAAGAAACTGAACAGGAGTTAAGAATTTTGTTCAATTATTATTGTTTTATATTTGACTAAAGATGTCTCATGGTTCTTTTTTTTGAATAAAATACTATTCTAACTTTGTTTTTTAAGTAAATTTCTAAATTTGTGTATATATAAAAATTCTATTATGGAGAAATATATGAATTTATCATCACCAAAAAGAGACAGAATAAAAAAACATGGTCATTTTATGGATGATTATAAGGCAAAACTCATTACAGCAGAGCAGGCTGCGGCAATGATTGAAACTGATGACTGTCTTTTTATGGGAGGTGGAGTTAATATACCTAAAGCTTTTTCAACAGCCATTGGAGCAAGGGGAAACGAATTATCCAATGTTACTATTTTACAGGGTTTTGCCATGGGATTATACGACCACATGAAGCCTGAAAATAAAAACAGTTTTAATATCGAAACAATGTTTGTCGGCCCCCTTGAGCGGATATGTATGGAATGGGGCGTGGGTTCATACCTGCCGCACAGTTTTTCCGATCTGGGAAACGTAGCGCTCAAGGCTGCCCCTAACAAGGTTGCATTTTCGGCCACTCCCCCGGATAAAGACGGTTATGTGAACAAGTCATGCTTCGGGTCGTTCCTTCCTCGGAAGGAATGCCTTGAATCCGCTGATGTTGTCATATGCGAGATAAACGATAAGCTGCCATGGTGCTGCGGCGACGATTTCAGGATACACGTCTCTGAAATCGATTATTTCGTAGAGAACAGCAATCCTATATTTGAACTCCCTGAAATACCAATAACTGACGTTGAGAACAGGATGGCAGAATACATAGTGGACATGATCCCCGACGGTTCAACAATACAGCTCGGTTTTGGCGGACTTGGAAACGCCATCGGCCATATGCTTTACAGCAAGAAGGACCTGGGCATGCACTCAGAGGTTGTGACTCCGTCAGTAACTGAACTTGTCAAAGCCGGAGTCCTTACCGGCGCAAAGAAAAATTTCATGCCGGGGAAAGTTGTCACAGCATTTGCCGTTGGCACGAAGCAGTTCTACGAGGACCTTACGCATAACCCCATGTTTGAATTCAAGGAGGTGCACTGGGTCAACCAGCCTGCAAATATCGCAAGGAATGACGGTATGATTTCAATCAACACCACCCTCATGATGGACCTTACCGGCCAGGCCGCTTCCGAATCGATCGGCATAAAGCAGTACAGCGGGACAGGCGGCCAGGTGAACTTTAACCAGGGGGCAAAGATGGCAAAGGATGGAAAACGCATCCTTGCGGTGGCATCAACCTATACAGATAAAGAGGGAAAGCTGCAGTCAAAGATACTTCCCATGCTCCCGATGGGTTCGATTGTTACAACAACAAGAAACGAGGTGCAGCATGTCTGTACAGAATACGGGGTTGTTGAGCTGCAGTATGAAAGCATAGCAAAGCGTGTAAAAAAAATGATATCAATCGCTCACCCGCAGTTCAGGGATGAGCTGACATTTGCAGCGAAAAAAGCCGCGTGGATTTAATCACGCGGCTTTGTGTTTATTCCTCGCCACCTTCGTCTTCGGGCTCAATCTTGATCTTGAAGTTGAAGTTCTTCATGCGCTTATCTTTCTTCAACCCGTTCATGACAAGTTTAAACAGGGGGTCAACATTTTTAATCGGCTGGGTCCTGTCGGTGGGGCAGTTATACATGAGCCAGCGGATAACAATAAACTCCACTGCGCCGAGGATCACTGACCTGACGAAATGAGGATCTGTATCCTCCCTGAACTCACCGGTCTGCATCCCCTCCTGGACTACTTTTATCATTATGTTGTAGTATTCAATAAGATCCTTGTAGGTGTCGGTCTCCATGAATTTTTTGTTTGTCTTAAGTGTCATGAGCGAAATGGACGCAAAGTAGGGGTTGTCCTGGTAGAACTTGCACAGGTGATAAATCATCCCCCTGAGCTTGTTGGTCGTTCCGCTGATATAGTTAAGGTGGGAGTCGAGCATCTGTTTGCTCAGTTCGATTCCCTCCCGTGGAATGCAGAAGAGAAGCTCCTCCTTTGAAGAGAAGTATTCATAGATGGTTGTGTCTGATACGCCCGTCTCTTTTGCGACGTCAGAAATTGTAGAGTTCTGAAACCCTTTATCCGAGAAGACTTTTTCGGCTGCTTTGAGGATCTGGTCCTTCCTGGCCTCTTTTAATGATTTTACTGTCATTTTTGTCTCCTGTTCAGAAATTTTACTCCGTATTGTAAAAATGTAAAAAATATTAAGATGCTCTTAGTCTGATGTTGTTTTTGATAGGTTTTTGAGTCAAGAATTATTTTACAATTTATGTGGTTGTGTTAAGAATATATAGTATTCTGATATATATAATCAGTATCACACTCAGGTGTAATTTTTGAGAACCGTTTCAGGGTTGGATGAGTCTAAGAAATTGAGTGTTGCTGGAATTATATTATGATGAATTCAGGTATGTAAAAACAGTTGTATGCTGAGATTCATCATAAAGATTAGCAGTGGTCTGGCTAAAACATCTCACTTATTCTGGAATTTTACCGGGCGGGGTGTTAGATTTATATAAAAATCTGCTGTTAACGGTACTCCTGCAAACCGGATTTTATTGTTGTAATATTAGAGGGGCGCAGGTTTTATCAATTGCAGGTCCTGATGGATGATTATGGAGGATTTATGAAACGTGTTCCTGTTGTAGTTGCTGTTTTTATACTTGTATTCCTGGTGAGGGATTCACTTGTCTCGGCACCACCGGTCACCGTTACAAGCAGCATAACTGCTGTTAAGTTATATACGAACAGGGCCGAAATAACCCGGACGTGTAAAATCAAACTGGTGAAGGGATCAAACGCAATTATAGTTGAAGGGTTGCCCGATAACCTGATCGACTGGTCTGCGAGGGGGATGCTGCCTGAAAAATACAACGGCAAAATTCTCTCTCTTGAAATATCCAGGAAGGCCCTTGTTGAGAAGAAAAAGAAAAAGATAAAAGAGATTGAGGACAAGCTTGAAGTTCTCCGGGAGCAGGATGCTGAACTTGCAGATGAGATTGCCACAATAAAGCAGCAGGAAATTTTTCTCGACTCGATAGTCGAGTTCACAAAAAATGCGGCATCGAAGGAGCTCGAAACAAGGATACCGCAAACGAGCCTCTGGGCAGGGACTATGGATTTTGTCTCTTCCAAACGAAAAGAACTGCTTGCCAGCAGCAGGGCCATCCAGAAGAAGAGGGGCAAACTTGCAGAGGAGATACAGCGCCTGGAGTTTGACCTGAGCCAGCTGGCAGGATCGGCCTATTATTCAAATTACAAGAAGATGGACATCGCCAAACAGAAGAACATCGAGTCCAATGACGTGCAGCAGTACGGCGACTACACAGACCAGTACGGCGAGATGGAGAGGGCGATGAATGACGAGACCAGGGGCGTTGAAACAGAGAAGCGCATCCTGCTGAACATATACTCCGCGGTTGAGGCTGAAACCGAGTTCACCTTCAGCTACCTGATCCCTGACACATACTGGCAGATGACATATGACTTCAGGGCAAGCAGGACAGATAACAACATAGAGGTAATTCTCTACGCGCATGTGTACCAGAAGACAGGAGAAGACTGGGAGAACATTGACCTGTCGCTTTCAACAGGCGCGCCCCAGAACAACATAACAGTTCCGGATATCTACCCCTGGTACGTGACAGAAAGGCCCGATTACAGCTCAAACGAGGATTCCTACGCCGGTTCCGCAAAAAAAGAGAAAAGGGCGGAAGAAAAAGACAAGATGTATTCCAAGACTGATGGAGATGATGATTACGAGGAAAGCGTACCCGAGGCTGAAGTCCAGACAAAGGGGCTCTTCCTTGAAGTTAAGCTGCCTGTGAAGCAGACCATTGAATCAGCTGACAGGTACCAGAAAAAGCTCATTAAGGCCTACTCGCTGAAATCAGGTAAGGGGATGAAGTTCTATTTCAAGGCAGTTCCTGAAAGTTCGGGCAAGGTGTACCTCATGGCAAGGACTACCAACCAGACCGAGCTCCCATGGCTCGGCGGCGAGGCGCAGGTTTTTCTTGAAAATGAATTTATAGGAAGGGTGCAGATTCCCGATACACCGGTTGGCAAGGAGGGTGACCTGGTGCTGGGGGTTTCGCCCGATATCACCGTGAAGAAGGAGCTGGTGAAAAAGTTTGAGGACACATCGGGAGTGTTTGGTGGAAACAGGAAGATTGTGTATTCCTACAAGATAACTGTCGAGAACGATTCGAAAGAAAACATCGAGATCATGGTGCTTGATAACTTCCCTGTTTCGCAGAACGAGGACATCCAGGTTGAAATCGAAAAGGTATCGGCCCAGTACCTGTCTGATGAAGAGACGAAGAAGTCAACAGAGTACCAGCAGGGGATCAGGCGTTATGTTTTCAACATGTCCGCGAAGACAAAGAAAGAGATAACGTATGACGCGGTAATAGTTTTTGACAAAGAGATGAACGTGGACGGATTAAGGTAGGAGGGGCAATGAGGAAGACAAAAATTATCTGCACGCTGGGCCCGGCCCTGGATGATCCCGTTGTGCTTAAAAACATATTCAATTTAGGGATGGATGTTGCCCGCCTGAATTTTTCGCACGGCACGCACGAGGAGCACCTGGTAAGGGTCAACCGGTTCAAGCAGGTGCGCGCTGAGCTGAAAAAACCCGCGGCCCTGCTACTTGACACAAAGGGCCCCGAGATCCGCCTCAAGAAATTTAAAAACGGTAAGATCATGCTTCCCACTGGAGCGAAGTTTGTTCTTACAACAGAGGACGTGGAAGGTGATGAGCAGAGGGTATCGGTTACGTACAAGGATATCACTAAAGACCTGACAAAGGGAAACCGCGTCCTTATTGACGACGGTCTCATTGACCTGAAGGTAACCGGCGTAACAGAAACCGAGGTCATGTGCGAGGTGATGAATGGAGGTGAACTCAGCGACAAGAAGGGCGTAAACCTGCAGGGGGTTACAGCCAGGATGCCTTTTTTAAGCGACCAGGACAGGAGGGACCTGCTGTTCGGCATAGAGAATGACTTCGAGTTCGTTGCGGCATCCTTTGTGCGCAATGCAGATGACGTGAAGCAGATCAAGTCATTTCTTGAAGAGCATGGCGGCGGTTTCATAAAAGTTATATCCAAGCTGGAGAACAGGGATGGCGTGAAGAACATCGACGAGATTGTCCGCGTCAGCGATGGTACCATGGTTGCCCGGGGTGACCTTGGCGTTGAGATCGCATTTGAGGAGATCCCCCGGCTCCAGAAACTCATCATCAAGAAAACGCTCAACGCGGGCAAGCCTGTAATCACAGCGACGCAGATGCTCGATTCCATGATACGCAACCCCAGGCCAACGCGCGCGGAGATAACAGACGTGGCCAACGCAATATACGACGGCACCAGCGCCATAATGCTTTCAGGTGAAACCGCAGTGGGCAAATTCCCCGAACTCACTGTAGCCACGATGGCAAAGATCGCCGAAAAAACCGAAACCGACATTGATTACAGCAAACTCTTTGAGAACACGCACATCAACATATCAAAAAACATAACAGACGCAATAAGCTACTCGACGGTTTCGGCAGCGCATTCACTTGGTGCGGCTGCCATCATCACCATAACCAAGTCGGGGCACACCTCGCGCATGGTATCGCGCTACAGGCCCAAATGTATGATTATCGCCTCAACGCCCCTGGAGAAGGTCTACAACCAGCTTGCCCTTTCGTGGGGCGTTTTTCCTGTTCATGCTGAAGAGGCATTAACTACAGACGAAATTTTTCAGAATTCCGTGGAAAACGCGGTAGAGGAAAAGCTTGTGAAGAACGGTGACCTTGTAGTAATAACAGGGGGCATGCCTGTCGGGATAAGCGGCACTACCAATATGATAAAGATACACGTTGTCGGCGACATACTGGTTGAGGGTGTGAGCCTCAACAGTCTTTCATCAACGGGTATTGTATGCGTTTTATCAGAGAACAAGTCCTCGATCGAGGATTTTAAGGGAGGCGAGATACTGGTGATAAAAAAATCTGCGGATTCTGTCCTGCACCTGATCAAAAACGCTTCAGGCGTAATTACAGAAGAGGACGCGTCAGATTCGCCCGCCGCTATTGTGGCCAAGGCCCTGGATATCCCTGTAATCACGTCGGCCGCCAATGCGACCAATATCCTTACAAGCGGCACAGCAGTGCGCATAGACGGCGGCACAGGCCTCATCTTCAGCGGTCACAATTGAAGAGGGGGATCCGCATAACAATGGCCCGAAGATTTGCACACGGGAGAACCGCTGCTGTTGCTCTTGCGCTCATTGCAGGTATTCTTCCGCTCTATTCATCGCCCCCCCCTGAACTTGTGGCATCGTACACGACTTCAGTGTCAAACCAGGACGCCGATGTGCGCACAAACATCGCGCTCGCGGCCGGGCATATTAACGGCATAGTGATACTGCCCGGCTCGACTTTTTCGTTCAATGACACAGTGGGCGAGGCATCTGCCGCCAACGGGTACCTTGCAGGCAGGGTGCTGTACGCTGACACAGTGGCATATGAGCCGGGCGGCGGCGTGTGCCAGGTGTCATCCACACTTTTTAACGCACTTCTCCTTGCCGGCTGCAACATAATCGAAAGGCACAGGCACAACCTGCCTGTACATTACGTGGAGCCGGGACTCGATGCCACCATAAGGTACGGCAAGAAGGACCTGCGCATGAAGAATCCCCATGACTTCCCGCTGTACATATACGCCGAGGTAAACGACAGCAGCCTGGTCATCACAATACGCGCGGATAAAAACCTGCAGCAGATCTACGAGGTATTCACCGAGGTCGAAGAGGTGAACCTCCCTTTTAACAATGATGACGGGAGGAGGATCAGGCCGGGCCTCACGATCTATGTTTACAGGAAAAAGACCGTAAACGGAGTTTCAGAGAGCGTGCTGCTCTACAAGGATTTTTTCCCGCCGGCCTATGCGGAATAAACTCATATCCGCGTTGACACATTTGTACCCGGTATAATCCTCTGTCCCTGAGAGATAACTTCACCAGGGACCTGGCGGTACTGACGGAGCAACTCCGCAGGTAAAATCGCAACATGAATCTGAAAGTTAAAAACAAACAGGGCACTCTGCGCGGCACACTTATGACAGCTGCATCATTCGCGCTGTGGGGCCTGCTTCCCGGCTACTGGAAGATGCTGGCTGAAGTACCCGCGCTGCAGATAGTTGGCCACCGCACTGCATGGACATGCCTCTTTGCCTTTGTCCTGCTGATCCTTACCGGAAGGATGGGCCTTGCGCGCGAGGCGGTGAATGTCCGTCGGCTCAGGCTGCTCATCATGGCAGGCTCGCTCATGATCGGGACTAACTGGCTCATATACATCTACGCGGTAAATTCAGGGCACATTGTCCAGGCCAGCCTTGGCTATTACATGAATCCCCTGGTAAGCATAATCCTGGGCATGCTCGTCCTGGGAGAAAGGCTGTCGAAGATACAGCACACGGCCTTCTGGATAGCGGCCTGCGGCGTGCTGTACATGACTCTCATGCTCGGCAGCTTTCCATGGATATCTTTGGCTCTTGCTGTATCATTTGCTTTTTACGGACTTGTTAAAAAAAGCGCGGGTGTGGATTCGGTTACATCCCTTGCTCTTGAAAGCATGTTCCTTCTGCCCCTGGCAATGCCTGCGGCTTCAGGACTGCTGTCGGGAGGGTTTCATCCCTTTGGAAGCACTTTGCTTTCTGGCGTGCTCCTGGTCTTTGGAGGGATTGTCACGGGCCTTCCGCTTTACCTCTTCGCAGAGGGTGCGAAGTCAATCCCCCTTACAAGGGTGGGATTTCTGCAATACATAAGCCCCACGCTTTCGCTGCTCATTGGTGTGTTCGTCTATGGAGAGAGTTTTACCGGGGCCCATGCTGTTTGCTTCGGGCTCATTTGGCTGGCACTGGTGATTTATACAGTTTCGGGCCTCATAGAGTACAGGAACAGCCGGTGACATGTACCTGCGCTACTCCAGGTGTTCAGCTTTAATCGAACAGACCCTGTTCCTGCCGTTCTCCTTTGCCCTGTAGAGGGCCATGTCCGCACGCTGAAGTACGCTGTCCACGGAGGCGTCGCATGAATCGGAGTTGGATACGCCCGCGCTTATTGTGACCTTGACGCTTGTTCCTTCAAAAACCAGTTCGGATTCATCAATCTTTTTGCGGAGCCTTTCGGCAATCTCCACGCCGTATTCAATATCTGTTTCAGGAAGGAGGATGGCAAATTCCTCGCCGCCGATACGCCCTACCGTGTCAGAGAGCCTGAGAGATTTTTTCATGATGTCCGAAACCGACCTCAGCGCATAGTCACCGGTCAGGTGGCCGTGGGTATCATTTATTTTTTTGAAGTAGTCAATGTCTATCATGATAAAGGTGAATACGGATTCGTACCTCTTGACACGCTCGAACTCCTGGTTGAGCCTGCTCATAAAATAACGCCTGTTAAAAAGACTGGTGAGTTCATCTGTGACCGCCATCCTGAGAAGCTTCTCCTTGGCCCGTTTCAGTTCTATGTGGGTCTTTGTGCGGGCAATGAGCTCCTGCGCCCTGAATGGCCTGGTGATAAAATCGACACCGCCGCACTTGAAGCCGTGGATGATGCTGCTTTCATCGTTCATGGCGCTGAGGAAAATTACGGGTGTGTCCCGGAGCCTGGGGGAGCGTTTAAGCTGTTCGCAGAACTCGAAACCGTCAATGCCGGGCATCACAATGTCGAGTAGTACAAGGTCAGGGCTGTTCTTGTTGATGAAATCCAGGGCCTCCTCACCGCTGCCGCATACGGATGTTTCGTAGCCGTTTTTTATCAGCAGCTTTTCGCAGAATGACGAATTGGTTTTGTTGTCGTCTACTATCAGTATCAGGGGATTTCCGTTTTCCAAAATAACCTCCGGGATTAACCGGGTTGCCGCGCCGGGATTATGCAAATTTAAACCTGAATTATCATAAATCAGCGGTGTAAAAAAATCTATCGAAAAAAGTATTTATCAGCAGTAAAATGTTCTGCTATTAGCAGGGATAACATGACAGTTTCCGGCCGCTATGCATGCAGTGCTTCCGGTCAAAATACTTGACCTCTGAAGCTGTTTCTTATAGCGGTTGATTAAAGTCAAGGCTGCCATGGAGGATTTATGAGAGTAGGGGTCACCGGTATTTTTGCTTCGGGTAAAGGGACGGTCTGCGGGATGTTCATGCAGCTCGGCGCAGGTGTTGTTGACACTGACATCGTTGCGCGGGAAATCATGGATCCGGGCGCAGAGGGGCTCAGGCGCGTTGTTGAGGCTTTCGGCGATGATATCCTGGCTTCGGACGGTTCGCTCGACAGGAGGAGGTTTGCAAATTCGGTTTTCGGCAATGATGAAAAGGTCAGGCTGCTCAATTCCCTCACGCACCCCATTATACTCGATATAGTGATGGAGAGGACCTCCGGTGACATGGTATGGATGGTCAATACGCCGCTGCTTTTTGAATCAGGTTTTAACAGGCACATGGCCGCGAACATTGTTGTTACCGCCCAAGTTGATCAGGTTCTGGCCAGGGGGAGCGCCAGGGACAATATTTCACCGGAAGAGATAAAAGAGAGGTTAAAACACCAAATTCCGCTTAATGAAAAAATCAAACTTGCCGATTATGTAATCGATAATTCAGGTACGACTGAGAATACTAAAAGGCAGGTTTTAGATATATGGAAAATTTTGACCCGAGACCGCAGGAAGTAAAGGAGAAGAGCTTCTACACGCTGAACCTTGACACCCCGCGCATCATAATACTCACATCTGTTGTTATAGGGATAATAACCGCGGCTTTCCTGTTCGGGATGTCATTCATGAAAAGCGACAAGTCGCAGTCCAAGGAAATGACCATGAACGACATGGAGTTCGATGAATCCAGGGGTAGCGACATGCTCAACAAGGAGCTTCCGCCCATACCGGGGGAGAATACCACTGACCAGGCTTCTGCTGACAAGGGGCTGACAGATGAACAGAAAACAGACCTTGGTACACAGCAGGGAACAGGCCAGAGCGATAATGTTGCAGCCACCCAGAAGCATGATGATGTGCTGAAAAATGAGAACATAAGCGAGGTAATTCCCCCCGCTAATGATAAAAAAGTTTCTGACAAGAAGACAAAGACAGCCACAAAGCATAACAAAGAGAAAAAAGAAGTAGCTGACAATACAAAGAAGAAGACTGAAAAGCAGAGCAAGAGCAGGGTTTACGAAGTATCAAAGGATGAGGGTTCTTCAAAGAACTATGACGGCTGGTCAATACAGGTGGCTTCTTACGACACCATGTCCAAGGCCGAAAAGGAGAAGAGCGCTCTCAGGTCTAAGAACTACGATGCATATATTGACAAGGGGGTCGTTAACGGCCGCAATTATTTCAGGGTAAGGATCGGGCCCCTTGCATCAAAGAAAAAGGCCTGTGACCTTCTTGATGAGCTGCAGTCAGAGTCCAGGTATTCGGGCAGCTACCTAGTTAAGGAATAAGCCGTGTGCAGGCAACCGGGAGAAAAGCGGCGGATTTTCTGTCGCTTTTTTGCTTTAAACAGTAACGATTCAGGGAGTTAATCATGTTTTCAATATTCAGGGCCACAAAAGATCTTGTCATGAAAATAGATTCATTTATCGACCTGGTAAGCGAATCGGTTCTGCACTTCGAGGAGGGACTCAAATCCTACCTTGAAAACAGAGAGGGGGAGTTCAATGAACGCCTTGAGATTATACGCAGACTTGAACGCAGGGCCGATGACCTGAGGCGCGACATTGAGGCGCAGCTCTACGTGCAGACCCTGATCCCTGAATCGCGCGGCGACGTGCTCGAGCTCCTGGAACACATGGACGACATCATAGACTTTTCCAAATCAATAATGTTTGACTTCAGCGTTGAGAAACCGGCTATACCCGTTGAACTGCATGAGAGGCTCATCAAGCTTGCGGGTACGGCGGTAGATTCCACCCAGGCGCTGGTGCAGTCAACGAGGTCCTTCTTTTACGATGTGAACTCGGTAAAAGACCACCTGCACAAGGTGAAGTTTTTTGAAAGCGAGTCTGACCATATATCTGAAAAGGCAAAGCGGGAACTCTTCGAAATGGATATTGACCTGAGCCGCAAGCTGCACCTGAAGACTTTTATCATCCTGATTGATTCTGTATCTGATATAGCAGAGGATATTTCAAACAGGCTTTCGATAGCGACCATGAAGAGGATAGTGTAGGATGTCGATCCTCTTCTTTCTTTCGAGCGGGCTTTTCCTGGGCTGGTCCCATGGCGCTAACAACGCGGGAAACGTCTTCGGAACGGCCATCGGTTCAAAGATGGTCAAGTTCAGGACAGCAGCCATAATTACGGCGATCTTCATGATACTTGGCTCAGCGATCTCCGGGGCCGGCGCTTCGCAGACCCTGGGCAGGCTGGGTTCTGTCAATGAGATAGCGGGTGCCTTCATGGTTGCGCTCTCGGCTGCAGTGACGCTTCTGGTCATGACCAGGATCAACCTGCCTGTTTCAACATCGCAGACCATTGTAGGATCAA
>CAYTSF010000035.1:0-4066 GCA_964440335.1 uncultured Leptospirales bacterium | reverse complement strand
GTCATGACCAGGATCAACCTGCCTGTTTCAACATCGCAGACCATTGTAGGATCAATTATAGGATGGAACTTTTTTTCAGGCTCGCTTACGGATTATGAATCGCTGATGAAGATAGTGTCAAGCTGGCTTGTGGCGCCTGTTGTCTCCGCGGCGTTTGCTGTTGCTACTTACATGCTGTTCAGGTATCTGCTCAACAGGTTCAGGATACACCTCCTGCGCCTTGACCTTTACAACAGGATAGGACTTATCGTTGTGGGCGCCTTTGGTGCATATACACTCGGCGCGAACAACATAGCGAATGTTATGGGTGTGTTCGTGCCTGTCGCGCCGTTCAAGCCCATAGACATGTTCTTCGGTATCCTTACATCAGCGGACCAGCTCTTTATACTCGGAGGTATGGCCATGGCTGCGGGGGTGCTTACCTATTCCTACAAGGTAATGAAAACCGTCGGTCAGAGCATAATCCCCCTTACGCCAATAACAGCGCTTGTTGCAGTACTGTCATCATCTACGGTGCTTTTTCTTTTTTCTTCGCAGGACCTGGAGTTCCTTCTCGCCTCCTACGGGCTGCCCACCATACCCCTTGTCCCGATTTCGAGCTCGCAGGCTGTTGTCGGTGCAATTATCGGCATAGGCCTTTTTCAGGGGGGGAGAGGCATGAACTACAAGCTTCTCGGTAAAATCGCGTCGGGATGGGTAACCGCCCCCCTGCTGGCATGCATCCTGAGCTTCGTGTCGCTTTTTATAATCCAGAACGTGTTCAGTCAGCCGGTATACCGTAACGTCACCTATTCAATAACAGAGAGCGCTGCGGTAAAACTCAGGTCTGAGGGGATAAATTTCAGCGCGATGGAGAACATGAAAGGACGCGAGTACAGGAACGCAAGGGAATTCATGAACTATCTCACCCAGAATGCAGGTGAACTTGACCGCAGCAGGATGATGAGGGTAATCAAACTTTCAGAAATTAAAGTCATAACCGTGAATACCGCGCTTGTGGAATTTGAAATCGGGCAGCATGTTTTTACACAGGGGCAGGTGGACGCGGTGACTTCACTGAACGGCAAAAAATATAATCATGCCTGGGAGTTCACCGATGAACTGGCGGCGATCTCTCCCGAGTGGAGGCTTAAACCTGAAACAGCAGCTAACAGGCAGTATAACAGTTTTCTGAAAAAGAAGATCGAATACCTGTCAGGAAAATTCAGCGGCATGAGGTAGCCGGTCCGGAAAAGCCGGGGCCGGCATGGTCCTAGTTAAGGTCTTCCTTGATGAGCATCTCTTCAAGTTCGTCTGCCTTTGCGGCAACATAGATCAGAGACTTGATGAACCTGAGGGGTTCGCATCCGGCGAGCAGCATTGAATTATACATCACCAGTTCATTGCCCCGGAGCGCAAGAGAACCGTAGTCAAACTCCATGTTCATCCTGAGGCAGTTTTTGTACAGCTCCCAGTTGTCCTTTTCTATCTTCGCAACGACCGAATGAAAGTTTATGACCCTGTCGCCGGCCTCGTCGCTACGCAGGCTTATCTCCATGTCCTGGGACCTGCCGTTGTCAAACTCAAGCGTGGCAGTATAATGTCCGCCCCGGCCTTTATGAAATGGAATTTTAAATTCGCTCGCAACCGCGGAAATAAATCCGTCAAATATCTCCATCTATTAAACCTCTGGGTAGAATTACTGCCCCCTGATATCAGGGGATTGTGCATTATAGCTATTCACGATTGATTTAGTCCGCTTTTCATCATTCCCGCAGAGGCGGCAATGACAGAATTCTGATCAATTCGTTAACAGCTATAATAGCAGATGTTGAATTAATGTCAAGTTTGAAATTTATTGATTTTGATCTTGACATAATATATAAAGACTGTAATTTTTCAGAAATAAACAGGGCCTGATGGATCAGGTTCTCTGCCGGCACTTAGACGTGTAAGCAGCATATCAGCCAGATGGAAGGAATTTATGACGGATATTGTTAAAGGATCATTCCTGCTCAGGGATTGACTCCGGACAGATATCTTGAATTAACAGGATTGCCGCAGTACAACCTCCGCAGTTTTTATAAACTCTGCCTCAAAGAGCAGGATGCAGCCAGTTATGCTATTCCCGGTTATAAAAAATTCAGGCCATGGACTTATTGTTCAGGCAGCATTGTATACCGCAAGTGCGGGAATGGCAGAAAATTGATTATTTCTAAGCCTGAATACAGGCACATAAAAATTTTTACGGAGTATAAAATGGCAACAAAAAGTATATTACCAGCAGAAGATACAGAAGATTACACATGCAGCTGCAGTCTGACCGGAATCAGCCGTGTGGCCGCCAATGGCAGCCTGGCAGAGAAGAACAAAATCACGGTAATTATAGATGCTTCAGTTCTTTTAACGCATAACAGCATGATAAGCAACCGGAGGAGGCCATGATGTCACCTGATGCAGCTGGATGGAACGATTTTTTCATGGAGCAGTACGCGAGGTACGAGGACTCAGGGCTCGTTCCCGGAAGGGTTACAGGACACGAAGGTTCAGCATACATGGTGGAAACGGCAGTGGGAGGGCTTGAGTGTATTGTGGCAGGCCATTTCAGTTATATAGCCACCTCCAGATCGGATTACCCGGCAATCGGTGACTGGGTGCTTTTAAGGGAAGCGGCCGGGGTAAATGTGATTGAAAGGGTGCTGGAGAGGAAAAGCCGTTTTTCGAGGAGAACTGCTGGCAGGCGGAGCGACGAACAGATCATTGCGGCGAACATTGACATGATGTTCATTACTGCATCGCTCGACGGAGGACGCAACTTCAACCTGCGGGGGATTGAACGATACATGGTAATGGTTCAGGACGGAGGGGCTGAACCTGTGCTGGTCCTTAACAAATGCGACCTCTGCAGCGATGTACATGCCGCAATACAGGGCGCGTCATCAATTTCATGCGGAGCAGCTGTGCTGGCAGTAAGCGCGCTTACCGGTGAAGGGATGGAGAGGCTTCGTTTCATGATCGCGCCGGGCATGACTGCGGCGTTTACCGGGCCTTCGGGTGTGGGCAAATCAGCCCTTGTTAATTACCTTCTGGGCAGAGAGCTGCAGAGAACCGGCGGCCAGAGGATGGACGACCTGCGCGGCAGGCATACTACGTCTTCAGGGGGTCTTTTTTTTCTTGAAGCAGGAGGTATGGTTATCGATACTCCAGGCCTGCGCGAGTTGAAGCCCTACGGGGACCTGTCGTCTCTGGACCTGGCATTCCCTGAAATTGGTGAGGCATCTGAACGCTGCAGGTTCAGGGACTGTACGCACGTCGATGAACCCGGCTGCGCTGTAAGGGAGATGCTGCTGTCGGGCAGCCTTGAACAGGGAAGGTACCGGAACTACATATCCATGAGAGAAGAGATGGAGGCCCTTGACGGCCTGAAGAGTGAAAAGGGCCGCCTTGAGAGAAAGGCGAAGGATAAGGCCCTGTCGAAACTGTTAAAGGATTACAATAAGAATCATAGATAAAAACTGGCTGGCCCGGTATGGGCCAGCCTGACAGTAATGCCCTAAGCATGGAATGTTCGTGGAGTTAACAGATGAACCGGATGATTTCATACTGCATGAAATGAAGTCCAGGGGATACCTCTTTTCTGAAGATGCGCTTTCCGCTTGCTATTGTAAAGATCAGCGAGAAATTATTTCTCAACATACAGTCAAAGAGTGATGGAATTGTCCGGTTGAACGATATACGAAAAGTTCAGCAGGTTTTCAGGCCATAACCCGCACACAGTAATCAACAACGTACCAGTCCCGGATTTTTATCCATACCGAAGTGCCTGAATAATAGCTCACATAATAGACTTGTTTCCTTACTCATTTTTTTACCGGGTTAAGGGGCGGAGCCCATTAAAACAGCCCCTTTCAGGTTTTCTGAGGGCTTCAAACGCCAGTTTGAAAACAAGTCTGATATAATTATTGCTGATATACCTATGAGAAACTGGTTTTCCACAGTTGCTATTGTTCACCGTCCGCCTTCGGCGGGCGATGAACATATAATTATGTGTATATACATTTTATGAATGATATAAAATTAGTAGTGC
>CAYTSF010000034.1:23418-26293 GCA_964440335.1 uncultured Leptospirales bacterium | reverse complement strand
ATTGTGAATCTCCAGGTGGCCTACTTTATATACAGGGCGGGAGGTAAAATCACTTCATCCCTTGCTGAAGCAAAGGAAGACATCGTGCGTATGTTTATCTCTTCATCGGCTTAACCGTATATATCTGCCTGAACACCAGTTTTTCTTCTTTGTCAAAGATCAGTATTGCTATTTCATTGAAAAAATAAAATTTTCTCCCGTATTTGCTCAGGTGGCGCGACCTGAATGTGATC
This sequence comes from uncultured Leptospirales bacterium, assembly GCA_964440335.1. Classification (GTDB taxonomy): domain Bacteria; phylum Spirochaetota; class UBA4802; order UBA4802; family UBA5550; genus JAAYBQ01. Next base: position 26,060 of record CAYTSF010000034.1, on the reverse strand, counting down.
GTATCATGCAGCGAATATGGTTTTCCTGTTTCAGCATCAATCCCGGCTTTAATATTTTTAGGATACTTGATATAAGTTTTTTTATCAGCCCCTTTTTCATCCTTTACAACGTACTCGAAGTTTGCAAGATCATCGGGATATGCTGCTATGAGTTTAATTTCATTTGTATCGTCGAGCGAAGGGCTCTCAAAACTGGATGTTGTCTTGTAGCTTTTTTCATATGTTGCGACAACGAAGATGTAAAATTCCTGTGAAATATCCAGCAGGTTTTCAAGCTGAAACTCAACTTCCAGGATTTCACCCTTGGTATTTATGATGGTTCTGTTGAAGCTTAAATTCTTCAGCTTGAAACTGTCACTGCGCAGTGATGTCACGGGAAATTTTGTAATATCAACACTCCCTTCGTTATCGTGCGTTTCTGGAAACACAAGAGCCGGAAATAAAAGAAATAGTATTATAACGAAACGTTTCATCAGTTTTCCCTTTAAAAAGAAGTTTGTATTAATCTTTTCGTCATAACCGGCCCATCTTTAAAGAATTATTCTCTCGATTCCGTCATTTTTAGTAACACTTCTGATAAAATCTTTTTTCCAGTTTTTGCCCAGGAAAGTTTCAGCCAGGTATACAGACATCGCTTTACCATTAACAGAAAGCTTGCCGTTGATTTTAGACAGTCCGTTAACACACATGGGGCATGTGGTGAGAATAGTCACATTGTCCCTCTTGCCAAGCAACGAAATGAAGTTGTTCTGTTTTCTCTCCCGCAGGGAATTGGATATGTGTGGAGTGGAAAGTGACATTGTCCCTCCCTCACCGCAGCAGTTAGGTGCAGAAACCGGTTTTGCACCAAGTATTTTGTCGAATGTTTTGTCCATCCCCATGGATTTAAGCGGAGAGTGGCATGGATCGTGATAATACAATGTCTCCGTTACTTTTTTCTGGTATAGCGATTCTTTTGCCACGAATTCGTTTATGTCAATTATGCTTGAATTGGGAAAGATGTTTTCAATGTTATACCTGTCGAGCATCTCAAAACATGTGCCGCAGGAGACGATCACGTTTTCAATCTCCATGTAACTTACAATGTCAGCAATCCTGTGAAAAATCACGCGGTTTTCATAGCTCTTGGTTTCGGCCTCTTTGATTTTTCCATTGGCCAGCAGCGGGTAGCCGCAGCATAAAAATTCAGGCGGAATAACAACCCGTATCCCCGCGTTATAGAGAAGTGCGATTACAGCTATACTGATATCGGAATACCACCTCTCAGAACCGCATCCGGGGAAATAGACAACGCTCTTTTCCACATCCTTGCCTTTATTCTGGAACGCAAAGAATGTGCTGGTCCCCTTGAGCTTCAGTATTTCACGAAGCGAGGGGTTTCCTGCCTTGGGAAATCTTGACTGCAGAATTCCGTTTAGTTTGGGGATGATAAATGCGGTTGCCCGGTTCAGAGGTTTGTTAAGAAGGTGTGCGAGTCTCTGCATGGAGAACCCGAACCTGAGCAGCAGCAGCCTGAAAAATTTATTGGTGTAATAGCCTTTGCGCTTCAGGTAGAAAAGGGCAAAGCTGGTAATGAGTTTCGGTTCCGCGCGTTTTCTGTCATTCAGCAGGTTGCGTATAGCGATTGAAACTACCCCGAAGTCAATGTTAACAGGGCAGGGTTTGTAGCAGTTATGGCACATGGTGCAATGGTCGGATACATCCCGGAGCATCCTGAAGTTTCTGAAACTCAGGTTATTGGTTGTCTGTGCCTCGTAGAGTACCGCTTCAGTAATCAGGGTAACCGCAAGTATTTTGTTCCTGGGGCTGTAGAACATGGTGCAGGCAGGGTAATGGGTGTTGCAGACCTCCTTGCATTTTCCACACCTGATACATGATGCAATAGATTTTGTCAGGTCCTTCATGTCAGCGACTTCAAGGATGAACGCTTCGAGTTCAAGAAGGTTCAGCGACGGGGTGTATATCGAGTTCAGGGGAAAATCGTGACGCAGTTTTCCGGGATTGAACAGGTCGTCAGGGTCATAGGCCTGTTTATAATCCGCATACGAATCGAGGATCTCCCTGTCGATGAATTTGAGCTTTGTCAGGCCGATACCATGTTCGCCTGAAATCACCCCGTTGAATTTTTCCGTAGTGACCTTCATTATGATACCGGCTGTTTCCTCTGCTTTCTGCATCATGGCATAATCGTTGGAATGTACCGGTATGTTAACGTGGATGTTGCCGTCCCCTGCGTGCATGTGGGTTGCTATTATGAGTTTGCGGCTCTGCCTGTATTCGACGAGTTCATCGAACTCCTTAATCATCTCATCGTAGCCATGAAAGTTTTTTCTGAAATGATTTATGACCTCATGGTTGATGTTGTACGGTATCTGTCCATCCCTTATAAGCTCAAATAATAATTTTGAATTATCACCCGCATAGTTGATGTCGGGCATAGCGGATACAGGTTTTTCAAGGTTTGCGATGAAGTCAATATAGCGTTGTTTCATCAGGGCAATATTTGACAGGTATGACTGAAGTTTGGATTCAAAGAACGGGTCTTCCTTTATTTTCTGGCTGTTAAAGTATGAAGTCAGTTCATCAATAAGCAGGCAGTCATTCTCAAGTTCGTTCTGGAGGTTAAACCTGTCGATGAAGTC
>CAYTSF010000034.1:18655-23318 GCA_964440335.1 uncultured Leptospirales bacterium | reverse complement strand
CTGTATGATTTGTTCCTGTAATTAATGGCTTTTACATATTGTTCATCAAAGTGTTCAAGGGCGGTAAGAAATGCATTTTCATTATTTTTAAATGCATCCTTGATTTCAACAATGGCCTTTGATGCATTGATGAGATTTGTTCCGAAAAATTCAAGACAGATCGTTCTGCAGAATTCAAATGGTTTATAAAGGACAAACTTCGCTGAAACAATGATCCCGTCGCCACCCTCTTTCTGGATGCCGGGCAGACCTTTAAGCGCCTTGTTTGTGATATCCTTGCCAACTCCCTGTTTCCTGATATCAAGCCCGGTGAGATTAATTGTCCTGACAAGTCGTTCATTGCGTTTTTTGATAGAGTAGACTTCAAAGATTACCTCGTCTTCGGGATCAATCTTTCTGTGGGGATGGTCTTTGCGCCTCACCTCGAGCAGCGAGCCCTCATGATTAATTATTCTGAATGAAAGGATGTTATCTATTGCCGTGCCCCACATGACACATTTTTTTCCACCTGCATTTTCTGCAATGTTGCCCCCTATAGTCGAGGCCCATGCGGATGTGGGGTCCGTGGCAAAAATATAACCATGTTCATGGCAGAACTCGGTGACTGTATCTGTTATTACGCCTGCATCGGTCTCAACGTAAGGTATATTCTGCCCGTTGATTTCAACATGTTCTATTTTACTGATATTTCTCATCTTTTCAAGATTGAGAATCATGGTATTTTCAACAACTGGAATTGCTCCGCCGGTCAGCCCTGTCCCGCCGCCCCTGGGGATTATTTTCAGGTTCAGTGATTTAGCTGCCCTGACAAGGCCGGCAATCTCACCTGTGTTTTCAGGGTAAACAACAACCGCCGGGTATTCAACGCGCCAGTCCGTTGCATCTGTTACATGCGTTACCTTCTGGTAAGCCGAAAAGTGTATGTTCTCCTTGGATACTATCTGTCCAAGGCTGAACATAATCCTGCGCCTTTTCTTCTTCTCATCCTTGAATTTCTGGAAAAAACGGTTATCAACAATTTTAAGCTGTTCAAGAAGAGTAATTATCTGCGGATTTGTTGTTTTGTTCTTTATGGATTCACATCGTATATCATGGAGCTTCTTCAGCTTTTTCTGTTTTTTTCTGTCTTCCAAATAATCATTAAAAATATAGGGATTACGGTCTATGATGAAAATATCACCGATAATTTCAAATATGAGCTTCGCGCTTCGTCCTGTAATGCGCTTGATCCGGAGATTGTTCAGCAGATCCCATGTATTTTCGTCAAAGTACTTCAGAATAATTTCCTTGTCAGAAAATGATGTGTAGTTATAGGGAATCTCCCTGAACCCGAAATCTTTTTTCATATAATTACCCGTTATTGATGAATAATAATCCATCTTAAAAACATAAAAGCACCCTGTTTATGTCAAGTAAAATAGGTAAATATGAAATCATGATCACTTTACTGGTTATCGTGGATGATTTCTGTGTGGTCATAAAAAACAGGCCGGTATGGGCGATGCGTAAGCATTCCATGGTCCGGCCGGTTATACTGGATGTGAGCTGTTATTAAAGAGACTACAGTTCTGTCAATGTAACAGAGAAGAGGCATGGAGAAGGTTAATATAACCAACCCCCTTGATTACCATTAAAAGGTGAAAAAGAGCTCCTGCCACAATAAAAAAATGAAAGAGTTCATGAAAACCCATTCTGCCGGGAAGTGGATCCGGTTTTTTCAGGGCATAAATTATTGCTCCAACAGTGTAGGCGATTCCCCCTGCAACAAGAAACGACATCGCGTCAGAGGGCATAACATGATAAAGGCGTTTCAGAGGAATTATGACAATCCAGCCCTGCGCGAGATAGATAAAAGTCCCAATGAATCTTGGCGCGTTGATAAATATCAGTTTAAAAATGATTCCCGAAAGAACAAGGGACCACTGCGCGATGAGTATGCCCCACTTCATCCAGCCATCAAGATAAAAATAGCACATGGGAGTGTAAGTGCCTGCGATGAGAATAAATATTGCTGCGTGATCGAGTTTTCTCCATATTGATGTTTCATTTTCTGCGCGTTTTTTTGAATGGTAGAGAAAACTTGCAGTAAAAAGTGAGATTGCGGAAAGACCGTATACAATTGAAGCAAACTGCAGCGGAAGATTACCTTTTGTTTTTAACATAAGAATGATGGTGCCCGCGAGCATTACCGGTATTGCTGCCGCATGTGAGTATGCCGAAACTTTTTCTGTTTTGAGAATATTCATTTAACCTTTTCCTGTAAACTTATTATATAGTCTTATAAACAGTAAAAAGAACCAGGAAGTTGCAGTTAAATTAATTGTTAGTTTTTTTATCAGTAATAATTCATGAATTTTTAATTATACGCCTAAATACAGATTAAGGGCTTAACAATGTTTTTTTTGCAACTTTATTGAAAATTCATTGTTTTTACAACTAACTGTTATAATCTGATACAATGCAATTTAATCAGGAGATATTATGAATACACCTTCTGCAGCAGCCCAGGTAATTGTCAGCATCATCCCCATTGTGGGCATAGTAATGGGCTGTTTTGTTATATTTTTTTATCTTTTATGGGATTTTAAGTATAAAATATTCATGGTGGAAAAGGGTTTTAAAAAGGAAAATTCCTTCAATCTGATCACATTCTGCCTTCTTGCGGGACTTATTCTTTTAATACTGGGAATATCTCTGGTGGTCTTTTTTCTAATTAAAGAGGGGTTCAGCTACGGGGTTCTGAGCGGCCTTATTCCCATGGCTATTGGAATGAGCATGCTTCTGTTCGTTAAAATAAGCATAAGACTGAAACCGGGAAATGATTAACAAAGACCTTTCTGATGAACAGATTATCAGAAAAGTCCAGGAAGGACATACAGAGTATTTCAGTACGATAGTCGAGAGATACAGGAATAAAATATTCAGTATCGGAATGAGGTTTTTTTATAACAGTGATGATTCGGCTGATTTTGCTCAGGAGGTTTTTTTAAGGGCTTACGACAGGATTCATTCTTACAGGGAGATTGCACCCTTCAGATTCTGGCTGGCGAAACTTGCTTACAATTTTGCCATAAACATGAAGAAAAACATCCCTGATGACAGGATCAGCGTCGATGATATACTTGAACCTTATCATGAGAATTCACCAGAGGGGGAACACCTCTTTGATGAGTTGAAAAAGGTCCTTGTAGATGAAATAAACAGGCTGCCTGAAAGATACAGGATATGCCTTGATCTTTATTTCTTTATGGGGCTTAAATATACAGAGATCAGTGAAATAACAGGCTTTCCGGTTAATACTATTAAATCGGATGTTTTCAGGGCAAAAAACATTCTGAGGCAGAAGTTGAGCGGAACAATAGCGGAGGAAATGGCATGAAATGTGATAAGGCAATCTCTTATTACCTGCAGAATGATGAAATAGGAAGAATTCCTTTTAAGGTTAGGATACATACTTTCTTCTGCCCTGTATGTAGCGGTGAAATAATGCAGTTGATGCTCATGTTCAGGCTCCTGGAGGAGAAATCCATATGGGAGATGGATAAAGACATCAAAGATAATGTTATGGATAAAATTCAGCGGCAGTCCGTTTTTGCCGAGAAGAGGATTTCAGGCCTGAAATGGGTTGTAATAGGTATAATTATTTTCGCAAGCATGTTCCTTATTAATTTCAGCGAATCTTTCATGTGGTTAAAGGAGCAGTTCGGGTCATCCTTTGTTATACCAATGAGCATAGTCCTGGGACTTGTTCTTACTGTTTACCTGATGTTGTTTACCAGCAGCAATATTGATTTTCTCGAAAAGTACCTTCATTTGATCTATAAAAGAAAGTAGTTACAGGGATAGAGACTCCTGCCGCTTCATGGGGCAGAGTAATTTATCGCTGTTTTCTGAAAATATCGCCGTGGGGCTTTATTTTCAGAAGGGCAACCTGCACCGAAAAAACCACATCAGACCATGCAAAAAGCCGTGAGTGTTCGTATAAAAATATTGACCTGAGAACACATTTAGTGTTTATATGACATAATTACAGCAATGTTAATTGTTCCATACATTTTGGTGTAAAATGATTCACCCTGCCGCCGAAGTCGGCCATGTAGATAGAGTAGCAGACACCAGCTTGGAAACAAGTAGTTTTATACTATGTTTAAATTCAGGAATTATTACTGTAAATATTTTATTATACAGGTGTTTTATGGATAATACCAATTATGATGCATATTCCAAGATTCTGACAAAATCAGTTAATCATATTTTTAAAAAATTTCTTAACGATGCCCTCATCCAGGAGGTCTTTGAGTCGCAGGCAGGCCAGAATGATACTCAGGTAGCAGTTGAGATTGACGGCACACTCAAGGGTGAAGTTGTAATTAATATTCCCCAGAAGACCCTGTCACAGATATCGAAGCATTTTATAGGAGATTCAAAGGCCAAGCTAACCAGGAGTATTTATGCGGATGTTGCAGGCGAGCTGGCCAATATGATAACAGGTACCTTTGCCAACCTGATGCAGTATGCAAACCATGAAATCAAGCTTTCCCCGCCTGAATTTAACGATGATCCCATTACTATTAAAGCTCTGTACGATAACGTCAACATGTCATTTAATTCTTCATTTGGCGGATTTGACATTGACCTTTATTACAGGGACAACTGACAGCCG
>CAYTSF010000034.1:0-18555 GCA_964440335.1 uncultured Leptospirales bacterium | reverse complement strand
TTCTTCATTTGGCGGATTTGACATTGACCTTTATTACAGGGACAACTGACAGCCGTTCTCCTGAGGCTGCTGCGCAGGATTAACCGGTTATTACCCAGAAACTGCCGTTGAATTTAACGCTCATCTCCCCCATTCCGTCGCTGTCAAAATAGCTGAAAATTACATCCGGATGGTTCTTCTGCATAAATTCCTCAGCCTCGTTCCCTGAGATCAGTTCAAATGCCCACCATACGGCAAGTTCGGCGGTGTTGCTGTTTATTTTACCGTCCCAGCCGAATGGCATGTCATTTGCCAGGGGTCTGATTCCGGTTTCTGTTTGCGGTACGGTAATGAGTATCAGGTCATCTTTTGAGAAAAGATTTCTTCCATATGAGCTGGAGATGATTCCAATGCGTCTGTAGGCCATTGTCCAGCCGCTTATAAAATTGCCTTCAGTTGATAGTCCAAATGGGGACCTGACAAATGGATTATCTTTTGTCTCATGTTCTTTTGCAGCGGCAAAATCATCAAGTTTTTTCAGTGGGAAATCAGTCAGTCTCATCTTTTATCCGGTATATGCAGAGATTATCATAAATAATACTTATAAAAAAACAAGAACAATAGCAGTATGATTTCTTGACAGCCTGAAAATATTTTTTATTCTTAAACTATGGGGAATTGACCTGTTTGCATTGACTAAAACATGGTCAAATTCAAATGCCTGATTGGAATTCAAACGTGAACATTAAATATTAAAAAAGAAAAGGAGTTTAATCATGAAGTACGTTACAGGTTTAATAATTACAGGTTTGATGATTTTCAGCGGCGCCTATCTTTTTGCCGATTGTATTGAGGGTGACTGCCAGAACAGCCAGGGGAAATATACATGGAAAAACGGCGCTCACTATGAAGGCGAGTTTAAAGATGGTAAAATGAGCGGCCAGGGTGCATACACCGATGAAAAAGGGGACCAGTATGTAGGTGATTTTCAAAACGGTAAATTGAACGGATACGGGAAGGTTATTTATAAAAAAGGGGACATTGCTGAAGGTAATTTTAAGGACAGTCTGCTTGATGGCGAAGGTACTATAAACTATAAGAACGGCGATAAATATACAGGCGAGTTTAAGAAAAATAAAAAGTCAGGCAAGGGTGAATTCGTATCTGCAAAAGGGGATGTCTACAGCGGCATGTTCAAGGATGATTATTTCAGCGGTGAGGGTACAATCAGGTACGCAGCAGGCGGATCATTTACTGGAACTTTTATTAAAGGTAAACCTTCAAAAGGAACATACGTAGATGCGGAGGGAAACCAGTTTATAGGCGATATTACTAATGGTAAGCTGAATGGCGCAGGAAAGATAATCTACAAAACCGGTGCCGTGTACGAAGGAACATTTAAGGACAGTGTGATGCATGGCAAGGGTTCATACACCGATGAAGAGGGGAATCAATATATTGGTGAATTCAAAAAAGGAAAATTGAACGGCAAGGGTAAGGTTACTTTTACAAACGGTGTAGTTGATGAGGGAAATTTTGTTGATGGTATTCTCGAAGGGGACGGAACAAGGATCCTGAAAAACGGTGATAAATATACTGGAAAGTTTAAAAAGGGAAAGTTCAACGGCAAGGGAACCTATACTGCTGCAAATGGCAACAGGTATGTTGGTGAATTCAAGGATGGAGCCCAGCACGGACAGGGAAAACTCTTCAGGGCTGACGGGTCTGTTGCCCAGGAGGGGAAATGGGAAAACGGTAAATTTTCAGGAAAGTAGTGGTTTATATTGAACAGGTTCAGTGTAAATACGGGATCAGTTGAATCCCTTATAGAAATAACTTCACAGGTTACTGTGATTGTTGCGGATTCAGGGGTGAAGGAGGGCATATGCTGTATCTTCACCCCGCACACTACCGCGGCAATTACCATTAATGAAAACGCGGACCCGTCGGTTAAAAATGATTTTCTGCTTGGCCTCAAATATATAGGACTTGAAGCCCCACACTACAAGCATATGGAGGGGAACTCTCCCGCGCATATAAAATCTTCGCTTGTCGGTTGTTCTGAACTGATAATTATCTCCGGCGGGAAACTGCAGCTTGGAACCTGGCAGGGCATATACCTCTGTGAGTTTGACGGCCCCAGGACAAGAGAAGTTTATGTAAAAATCCTTTAGCTATTCCTCTCCGAAAAGTTCGGGCTGCTCATCCTGGATCGTGGGGCTGTAGTCAAGGCCAAGGTGTTTGTAGGCGCCGGCAGTTGCCATGCGGCCTCGCTGTGTCCTCTTCAGCAGGCCTGTCTGCACAAGAAATGGTTCGTAGTAGTCCTCGAGCGTATCGGTCTCCTCGCCCACTGAGATGGCAATGGTCTTGAGGCCCACAGGCCCGCCGCTGTACTTGTCGATTATGGTTGAAAGAATCCTTCTGTCCATCTCGTCGAGTCCCATCTCGTCGATGTCGAGTTTCTGCAGGGCAAACCTGGTTGTTTCAATGTCTATGCTCTTCTTTTTGAGAACAGTTGTAAAATCCGCGACCCTCCTTACAAGGCGGTTAACAATACGGGGGGTTCTGCGCGCGCGCCTGGCGATTTCGTAAGCCGCATCGTCTTCAACGGGAATCCCGAGAATACCCGCTGTGCGGACAGCTATTTTTTTCAGGTCTTCGGGCTCATAGTAGTTTAATCGAAGGGGGATTCCGAACCTGTCGCGAAGTGCCGCTGTGAGCAGGCCTGTACGCGTGGTTGCCCCGACAAGTGTAAACGGGGCGAGGTTCAGCTTGATGCTTTTTGCGCCTATTCCCTGGCCGATGATAATGTCAATGGACCGGTCCTCCATGGCCGGGTAGAGAATCTCTTCTATGGCGGGCGAGAGCCTGTGTATCTCATCGATGAACAGGACATCGTTCTCTTCGAGTCCGGTGAGGATTGATGCCAGGTCACCTGCCTTGTCAATTACAGGGGCAGACGTGGCCTTGAGGTTGACCCCCAGTTCCTGTGCGATTATAAATGCGAGTGTTGTTTTGCCAAGGCCCGGAGGCCCTGAGAGGAGTATGTGGTCGAGAGATTTGTGCCTGAGCCTGGCAGATTCGATGAAAACCCTGAGGTTTTCGGTAATCTTCTTCTGTCCGACAAATTCCTCGAGGCGTGCCGGCCTGAGTGATAGTTCATGGTCAGTTTCTTCGTCTCCGGATTTGTGTGTATCAAGCAGTCGTGTTATGTGGTCTGTCATATCAGGGAAGCGCGTAACTCTTCAGTGTTTTCAGTATTGCGTCGGGTGTTTTCATGGAAAGTATTTTTTCACGGAGTTCAGCATCGTTCATCATTTTGGCAATATTGGCAAGCGTCTTGATGTGCTGGGTCAGTTTGTCTTTCGGTACGATGAGCAGGATTATGATCTTTACCGGTTCATTGTCAATGGATTCAAAGTTTATACCTTTCTGGGTTACGGCCATTACTGTTACAATTTCAGATACCTTGGCTGTGGAACAGTGTGGTATTGCAACACCGTTGCCTATACCTGTACTCATGGATTTTTCCCGTTCTATGAGCGAACTGGTTATGGGCTCCAGGTCTTCCTGTGCAATATCTTTATTTCTGGCCGCCAGCTCTACCATGTCGGTAATTATTTCCCACCGGCTTTTTGCTTCAGGTTTAATCAGTATATTATGTTTTTTCAGGTTATCGAGCAGGCTCATATTATTTTCTGGAAATTATTTTTGCTGCGGATTTTCATGATTTTCCGGTGACAAAAAACCTCTTTTCTGCAGCGTAGGTAATCATTCTTTAATATTTATTTTTAGTCAAGCCTATAATTTATGCTTTATCCCGCCGGTAGAATCAACCTGAAATTTTGTTGACTGAATAAAGATAAAAAATTAGCATAATATCATTCAAAAAATGGATATACACATATTTATAAGTTCTCCGCGCGCCGGTGGCGCGCGGAGAACAATAACAACTATGGAATACCAATTTATGAATGATATAAATAAAAAACAGGGGGTTGAAAATGATACAACTTGAAGAGAAAGGGAACGGCCTCTGTGTAATTAAGATAAAAATGCAGGAAGTTCATACCCTTGATGTGCCTGAACTTAAAGAGAAAATTCAGCATGCAATTGTTGATAAGGGCATAAAAAAACTGGTACTAGACCTGTCAGACGTAAAAATCATAACCAGTACAGGTATCGGGATTTTTTTAAATATCAACCAGGTGCTCAAATCCCAGTTTAAGCTGGCCTCGCCCAACGACGAGATAAAAAAGGTTCTTGATCTGACCAAGGTCTCTACTGTAATCAAGCTTTATAAATCCGTAGACGAGGCTGTTAACAGTTTCTGAAAACAGCAGATCCTGCTCTCCTGTGAGTTCAGGAGAGAAAGGGGTTCATTTGTTTTTCCCTGCCGATATTTGTTTCCGGGCCATGGCCTGACAGCACCCGTGTATCATCAGGAAGGATAAGTATCTTCGTAGTGATGGAGTTAATAAGCGTTGCGTAATTTCCACCGGGAAGGTCTGTTCTGCCGATCGAGAAGTTAAAAAGCGTATCCCCCGAAAAAAGGACATTATCGATTTTAATCGATACAGATCCCTGCGAGTGGCCCGGCGTGTGAAAAAGTTCAAGTGTCAGTCCTGCCATCTCCATATCACCTGATGACGGCAGGTCCCTGTCGGGCATGATCTTTCCCGGATCGGCAACACCGAACATCCTGGCCTGCATCTGTACGGTCTCTACCAGTTCACTGTCCAGGCTGTTGACATAAAATGGGACATTAAACTTTTTTTTAACGGTATTCACGCCGTCGATATGATCTATGTGGCCATGCGTGGCAATTATGGCCTCAAGGTTTAGTTTTTCGGATTCAATTTTTGCCAGGATAGGTTTAATACCAAAGCCAGGGTCTATGATGATTGCCTTTTTTTCGTTCACCACAAGGTAAGAGTTTACCATGAATGGCCCGTTTGCCAGTGTAAATATTTCCATTTATCCTCCAGTTGCTCCCGGATTGATGCCGGGCATTTATGTCATCTATTTTGCATTAAGTTTATCTGTCAATTCCGATCTGACCGTATCAGGAAGCTCTTCTTTATCGAGTATAATCTACAGTACTCCCTGACAGGCCCATGCTGATTGCAAATGCATTTAAGTGATCACTGGCTGCGCCGTAAATGGTAAACCTGCCGGCGTCGCTATTTTCATATATCAGACTTCTTTCCTTTCTCGTTTTTTACCGGGTCAAAGGGGCTGAGCCCCTTCAAAAAGCCCTCTTCAGGCTTTCTGAAGGTATCAAACGCCAGTACTGTTGTAATCATATGTTATATATGCGAAAAGGTACAGCTTATTGTTTGCGGAATCCGCGTATCAATCCCCGTGATAGCAAAAGACCGGAAGTGTTTGAGAAGCGTTTAAATAAAGAAAAAACCCGCCGAGAGGCGGGTCTATGAGGAGGTTTTCTATATTTTGAGATTTTATGCTCTGTTGTCGTCGCAGGGTTCATCTTCATAATTATTTCGTACCATTTCAGGATGATCCGCAATGACGCATCTATCCTGTTCAGGTTTCTTGTTTTTATTTTTTTCATCATTATTGTTCTTCATATTGTTAACCCTCAGTTTCAATATATACAATATATAAGATTTTTATTAAATAGTCAAATACTAAGCAATAATTATTTAAAAAAATGGATTTTGTTTTAAAAAAAATAGTTTTATATCAATAAGAAACTGGTATTCCATAGTTGATATCTTTCTCCGTCCGCTCACGGCGGGTGGAGAAAAATGAACTATGTGTATATCCATTTTATGAATAGTAAAATATCCTCGTAAACTAAGGCTGTGTGAGTATTAGAATTGAATTTAATTTCAATGCCGCAGAGTATGCTATGACACATACAATAGGATTATTCTATGGAAACAAAAGCTGTTTTTGATATAACGGTAACACCTAAATCCTCCAGGAGTGAGGTAAAGGTAGCTGATGAGGGATTGATTAAAGTCTACCTGAACTCACCCCCGGTTGATGGAAAGGCAAATTCCGAATGCATCTCACTGATCGCAAAGAAACTGAAAATCGCAAAGTCGAATATCTCTATAGATAAAGGAGACCACGGCAGGAAGAAACGCATTTCTGTCAGCGGACTTTCGATTGATGAGGTGATGAAACGCTTCAGGGGTGAGTTATGAAGCATACCGGGTTTCATGTTTCGATTTCGGGAGGGATACACAATTCCTTCGACAATGCAGTACTACTGGGAATTGACACGTTCCAGTTATTCCTGAAAAACTCAACAAGGTGGACAGTGCCTTCCCTTACATCCGGTGAGGTGAAACTTTTTGCAGACAGGTGGCTGCAATCGCCAGATATTAATGTCCATGCTCATACCGGTTACCTGATAAACCTCGCCGGTTCAGGTGAAAACCTGGAAAAATCCATAAACCTGATGAAGGATGAAATGCGCAGGGCGAATATGCTCGGAATCAAGACTCTTGTGCTGCACCCGGGCAGCCATATGGGGGATGGTATTGAAACCGGCATTGAAAGGATCGCTTCAAACCTGAATGTTATCCTTGAAGAGAGAGACTGGGAAGTAAAAATACTTCTCGAAACAACTGCGGGCCAGGGAAAATCTGTTGGCCACAGGTTTGAACATATACGCGACATCATGGCAAAGGTAAAGCAGGCAGAGATGCTCGGTGTGTGCTTCGATACCTGCCATGTCTTTGCTGCGGGATATGACCTGCGCGGTGAAGAATCGTATAACAGAACATTTGATGAATTTGATCGCGTCATCGGGCTGGAACACCTGCTGCTTTTCCATGTAAATGATTCAAAAAAGGATTGCGGGACGAAAGTGGACAGGCATGAACACATCGGCCTGGGTATGATCGGTACAGAGGCATTCAGGCTTCTCTTCAATGACACAAGGTTCGGTGAAACAGATAAAATTCTTGAAACTCCGGTTGACGAAGTGCGCGACGATGCAGCGAATCTCGATGCAGTTGCAGGTCTGATCAATAAATGAACGATCCTGGCAGGAAAAGGCTTGTTGCGGACCTGTCACTTCTTGCAGTGGCAATTGTTTGGGGATATACATTTGTTGCGATAAAGGATGCACTCGCCTCTGTTACACCTTTCAATTTTATCGCAATACGCTTCATGATTTCACTAGCCCTGCTTTGTGTCATCTTCAGGAAAAGTTTAAGGGAACTGAACCGCGCCGAGTTAAGGGGTGGTATTATTATAGGTTTGTTTCTTTTTCTTGCGTATGCCTTCCAGACTACAGGGCTTAAATATACCACGGCATCAAACGCGGGTTTTATAACCGGTTTCAGCGTTGTACTTGTACCGGTCTTCTCTTCCATATTTTTAAAAAGTATTCCTGACATACCGAGCATTGCGGGCGTCATCCTTGCCACTGCAGGGCTCTTCCTGCTTTCGTACAATGGAAGTTTAAGTCTTAACAGGGGTGACATTCTTGTATTCTTCTGCGCGATTGCTGTTGCCATGCACATACTCACGGTTGGTTACTATTCAGGCAGGAACAGCGCTGTGAGGATAACAATTGTTCAGGTTGCAGTTGTAACTCTGCTATCCATTATCTGTGCAGTAGTTTTTGAAGAACCGGTTATGCCTCGCGGCAGGGTTGTATGGAGCGCGCTCATAGTCTGTTCAGTATTTGCCACTGTGGGCGCATACCTTGTGCAGAATACCATGCAGCGCTTTACCAGTTCAACCCATACGGCGCTGATATTTACCGGGGAGCCGGTTTTTGCAGGTATCTTCGGTTATTTTCTGCTTGGAGAGAGTTTATCGGCCAATGCTGTAACCGGCTGCGCGCTCATCCTGGCAGGGATGTGTATAAGCGAGCTGAAGGTGTTTTCCCGTAATGGAAAGTGAATGTTCAGGCCCTCAATGAGTATTTCAATACTATTTATTGATGGTCGTTTTACCGCAGCCCAAATTCCCGTTCCAGGCTAAAACAGTTTCTTGTAATCGTCCCCCAGTCCCCTGCCTCTGGCACGCTGGTCCATCCAGTCCCTTTCATTATCAGGAACCTGGACTTCGTCGGCGCCTTCTCTTTTAACCAGTTTAATTGCGCTGGTGGGGCATGATGAAATGCACAGCCCACAGCCGATACAGTCTGTCACAACCGCGTACTCGTTCATGGTAATAGCACCGGCCTGGCAGCGGTCAGCGCATGCGCCGCAAGCTATGCAGGCTTCAACATTCACCACCGCTTTATAGTTTGATTTGGCCGCTGCATTTTTACTTACGCTGATATATTTTGACAGTGGGCCGCAGCAGCACTTGCAGCAGTTGCATATGTAATACTGCCCGGACTTGACATTCGAAGTCATGTGGACCAGCCCCGCGTCTTCAGCGAGTTTCAGAATTTTATACGCCTCATCTTTGGTGATTGCCCTTGATGCATGGTCATTGTCGAACGCGTGTTCAACAGGAGCAAAAGATAGGCACACCTCCATGGGTTTGTCGCATCGCTTGCCAAGGAGGGATTTTTCTTTTTTACAGATACAATCGCGTACGGCCCATGATTTTGCACCTTCAATGAGATTTGCAACATTTTCATATGGCTCGATCTTTGTATCATCCTTCACCTCGATTCCGATAGGAATGGCTTTCATCAAAGGAGGCGTCTTTGAGAAGAAATCTTTAGTAAAGGCCTCCTCGCCGTACTTTTCGCAGAGTATAGCCATCTCCTTGTCAATCCTGGGGAGCTGGAATTCGTATATTCCAAAGATGAATGGCATTGCCTTGTAAAGGGAGAAGTTTTTCAGGGATATACCCATGAGCTGGCCTTTAATGGTCATCTCCGGAAGCAGCCTGTTCAGTGTATCAGGGTCAACACCGGTCCTGGCCGAAATCTGCTGCGGTGTTTCGAAGGTCATCTTGAGCTTCATGAAAAGCCCTGCCTCCTCTTCGGTAAAAATCCTTTTAAGAATTTCTATCTCCACTCCGCTTTCGGTAGCAGGATAACCGTTCGGCATATTATCAAGATGCTCTCTGAGTGAGCGGTATATTGAATCCATTTTATTACCTCTTTTTACAGGTTATATCAAAACTATTGCATGAAAAAGTTCAGGCATGTATTTTTAAACAACATATAGTAAAACAGCTCTGCTATCTGCGAAAAGTTTACATATCGTGTTTTATTTTTCGTTCCCCGGAATTATTTTTGCTGCCTATTTTCGGTTGAATTAATTGAGGGATAGACCATTACCCTTCTTAAAAGCATTATTCATAAGCACACAAATCACTGTCAACCAATGATAAAAACATGAACTTTTCCGGAGTTTGTTTATAAATTGATGCTCCATATTTTTAAATAATAATTTACAACTCCCGGCGGTTTGTTATTTCTATCAGAAATTGTTTTCCACAGTTACGATTATCCCTGCCCGGCTGGAGCGGACTCGAAACATATAATTATATTTTATCATGGAAGGTTATTATGAATAAAATTATTAAATATGCAGTAATACCTCTACTGATGGCATCTGTATTTTTGTCTCCCGGCAGCATGCAGAAAAAAGCTCAGGCGGAAAATGAAAACACAGTGACCGTGAGAGATGAAGACCGCGCTCCCGATAAGAAGCAATGGTCGTCCGTTGCCATATCTGCTGATGGGACAAAGATTGCAGTTGCATCAAGCGCAAGCAGTTACAGGCTGGGATATATTTATACATCAGTGGATGGGGGAATTACATGGCAGTTGCGTGAATCTGCAGGTGAAAGGATATGGGTTGCAATAGCATCATCAGCAGACGGCACAAAGCTTGCTGCTCTCGGCCTGGGAATATATAAGCCGGGATATATCTATACATCAGCAGATGGAGGGGCTACATGGGAGGAGAGAAAACAGGCAGGAGAAAGATTCTGGATTAGAATTGCTTCATCAGCTGATGGTAAGAGGCTCGCTGCTGCTGCGGATGATGGTTATATATACACATCGGATGACGGAGGTGCTACATGGCAGGAGAGAAAGTCTGCCGGCAGCAGAAGATGGAAGGCAATAGCATCTTCGGCAGACGGCGTCAGGCTTGCGGCTGCATATACAGGAATTGATAGTCATGGTTCAGGCGGAATTCCGGGTATAATATGTTTATCATCGGACGGTGGAAAGACATGGAAGGAGAGTTCTTCTGCCGGGAAGAGACTCTGGTTCTCCATAACATCCTCCACTGATGGATTAAAACTCGCTGCGGTATCATATGATGGTTACATTTACACTTCGTCTGATGGTGGAGTTACGTGGCAGGAAAGATCATCTGCAGAGAAAAAACACTGGATCTCCATAGCATCATCAGCAGATGGATTAAAACTTGCAGCAGCAGAAATGGATGGCTGTATCTTTACATCAACAGACAACGGTGCAACCTGGCAGGAGAGGAAATCCTCCGAAACCAGAATCTGGACAGCCATAGCATCATCCTCGGACGGGACTAAACTCGTAACAGTTGTTATGTGGGGCCATATCTATACATCAACTGACGGGGGAGCAACCTGGGAGCCACGGGGAGTATCGGAAGTCAGGGAATGGAATTCAATAGCATCATCTGCGGATGGATCAAGGCTTGCGGTCGTTGACATGGACGGTTATATCTATACATCAGCAGACGGGGGAAGTTCATGGAAGGAGAGAAGATCCGCCGGTCTCCGGGACTGGCAGTTTATCGCATCCTCAGCCGATGGCATTAAACTTTTCGCAATTCATTATCATATGTGTGAAAATACTTTTATCTACACATCAACTGATGGAGGCGAGTCATGGCAGCAGCTGACATCAGCCGGAAAGAGGATGTGGAAGTCCATTGCATTATCGTCAGATGGAAGAAAACTCGCAGCTGTTGTCACTGACAGTTTCATATACACATCAGAGGATGGCGGCGCAACATGGAAAGAACGGGAATCATCCGGCGAACGATGGTGGCAGTCCATAACATCATCATCTGACGGGACAAAACTTGCGGCAGTTGTTTATGAGGGATGTATCTATACATCGACCGATAGCGGTGCGACATGGAAGGAACAGGCAACATCCGGTGAAAGGAGATGGGAATCTGTTGCATGCTCATCTGACGGACAAAAACTTGCCGCAGCTGTACAGGTTTCAGACCTGGAACCGTACTCTTCCGGCGGATGTGTCTTTACATCGTCAGATGGAGGCGCAACCTGGGATGTAAAAAAATCCACAGAGAATGAATGCAATATGGTAATAGCATTCTCCGCGGACGGAAATACACTTGCAGCGGCAGAGAGCAGCGGATATATCTGCATATCAACAGACGGCGGTAAAACCTGGAAGGAGCTAAGGTCTGCGGGATTCATGTTCTGGAACTCAATAGCATTATCGGCTGACGGAAAAAGAATCGCTGCTGCGGGAAGCGCTTATGGCGTACCTGGAACTGTCAAAACATCAACAGACGGGGGTGTTTCATGGAAAGAATATCATTGATCCTGATCAGGCAGAACAATAAGCCTGCACGGTGCGCCCGGTGTATCCATGAGCTTTAGGGGCAATGCAAAGGCATAGCCGTTTCCTGTTACTGACCGGACTGCGTTCAGGTCAAGGTTTTCAACAAGAAACTTTCCTTTTTCAGCAAGGCTCCTGTTGAAAAAAAATTCAGGTCTGCCTTTAATGGTGAACTCTCCGGCAGCGATCCAGATTTTTGCCGGGAGTTCAAGAAGCTGCATGAATATACCTTCGGGAAGTTCTGTGACCGGTATACTTCCGCTGATAAAAATAAATTGCTCACCGTTGTAACCTGTGAAAATACCGTCTCCCGGAATTATGGCAGCGGCATCAATATAGTAGTACCTCCCCATGAGCTCATCAGGCCGCAGCCTCTCCATGAACTCTCCACCCTCGATGAAATGTGCGGGGGCATCAATGTGCGTACCAGTCTGTGAACCCATTTTGATCCTTGATACCCGGAATCCCCTCTCCATGTAACTGCACCAGGTCTTGACCTCCAGTTCGGGGTCGCTGTATTCCTGCGAGGAATAAGTTTCCAGCGTGTTGTCCAGAGGTTTTGTAAGGTCAATAAATGAATGCTTTCTATTTTTAAGTTCATCAGAAAGATGATCGAATAATGAGCTGGTTTGCATTTTTACCTCAGTGTTTATGAAATAGAGAAGCAGGCTCCCCCGCAGCCGTAAAGGAGAGTTTTGCAGCCCGTCTATTTTCTTTTATAATACTTTTCAATAAATCCGGCAGCAGCATCAGGCGGCAGTGGTTTTGAAAACAGGAAACCTTGGGCATAATCGCATCCGAAATCCTTCAGAATATCTATGTGGGATGGATCATCAGTTCCCTCTGCGACAACCCCGAGCCCCAGGTTATGTGCCAGGCTTATTATCGATTTTACAATTGTCTCACTCTGGTCATCAATATGCATCCATTTAACGAAGGATTGATCTATCTTGATTACATTAACAGGAAAGTGCATGAGGTAACTCAGCGATGAGTAACCTGTTCCAAAGTCATCCATGTAAAGCATGAAGTTGCGTGACCTGAATTCAAGCAGTGCCATGTTTGCCGATTCCATATCCCCCATTAGGGCTGATTCAGTAATTTCAAATGCCATGTCTTCAGGGCCGACATTGTGCGCCTCAGTAATTTCAAATATACTTCTCGTAAGGTCAGGAAAAATAAACTGTCTTGGTGAAATATTTACATTGATTCTTATTGGTTGCTCAAGATGAAACATATCTTTCCATAAATTTATCTGCCTGCAGGCCTCTTCAACAATCCAGAGTCCAAGGGGGGCAATGATCGCGGATTCCTCTGCCACACTGATAAACTTATCAGGTGATATGACACTGTCATCGTCATCAAGCAGCCGGATAAGTGCTTCAAATCCTGAAATACTATTACGTTCAAGTGATATTACCGGCTGATAAAAAAGCCTGAACCGTTTATTTTCAAACGCTGTCCACAGCCTGGCCTCAAGTTTTCTTTTCTCATCATTTGCTTTGCTCAGTTCCGGGGAAAAAAATTCTGTGTCACCTGTCATTGAATCGACATCAAGCCTTTTCTGGCTTATAAGTTTTGTCAGCAGGGAATTAATTATAAGGGAGGGGTCCTTGATTATTCTTACTGCGTTTTTTGAAGAAACGATTTTAATTAGTTCATCAATGTATTTAAAGAAAAAATTTTTGCCAAAAGGAGAGGTAATGAGGTCTGATATTGTGCTGTTCACCTGAAAATTAAATGAGATGCTGTTGGCCGGGTATTCAATTATTGTAAATGGAATCTGCAGCTCATCGCTTATGCTCATAAGCTTTTCCAGCGGCCGGTCTTTGATGGCAGATACAGATTCCGCGAAAAGAATTATATAATCGGGGAAAATTGTGATAAGCTGTTTATCTGAATCTTCAATTGTGCAGAAATCAATGAAGTGTCCACCCTTTTCTACAATGGAGATTATTGGGTCATGGCTGTATTCAGGGAAATTAACAGCAAGTATATTAAGCTTTATTTTTCCGGAGCTGGAATCCATATAATTACTCTGATTGTTTAACAGTATTATAATATAATAAGTTTATTTTTCAAAGTCCCTCGATGGGCAAGCAATTATTGGAGAATAAAATAATTCCTAAATATATTTTAGTGTAAAAAAAGAAAAATTATATACTCGCGCCGCCGAAGGCGGCGAGAGTAATAGAACTTTATTTACTTAAAAATTCAGGCATTAATATCGCTAATAAATTCAGATAAATATATAGAGGTGGATGCCATCTTCGGTAACAGTTATTGAAAGCTTTTAAGTCTTTAACCGGAACAAAAATTTTTACAACTTATTGACATAAAGATAAACTCATCGCATTGTTATTAATAGGGTGTAAACATGAAAAAATTCAAACTTATATCATCATATAAACCTTCAGCAGACCAGGAAAAGGCAATCTCGGGACTTGTTGATGGCATACACTCAAATATCAAATACCAGACACTCCTTGGAGTCACCGGTTCAGGCAAGACCTTTACCATGGCCAAAATAATCGAATCGGTAAACAAGCCGGCACTTGTACTTACCCACAACAAGACACTTGCTGCACAGCTCTACCGCGAGTTTAAAGAATTCTTTCCGGACAATGCCGTTGAATACTTCGTGTCGTATTACGATTATTACCAGCCCGAGGCTTACGTTGTATCATCCGACCTCTATATTGAAAAGGACGCATCAATCAATGACGAGATCGACAGGCTGCGCCTCAAGGCATCATCGTCTATCCTTGAAAGAAAGGACGTCATCGTTGTTTCGTCCGTATCCTGCATATACGGCCTGGGAAGGCCTGAAAATTTCGAGAAGTATCACATAGTGCTAAAGACAGGCCAGGAACAGGGGCGTGATGATGTTTTACGAAAGCTCATTGGAATACATTATGAACGGAATGATTTATCTTTTCTTCGTGGGATGTTCCGGGTCAAGGGTGACATAGTTGATATATACCCCGCGTACCTGAAGCAGGAGGCGTACAGGATAGAATTTTTTGGTGACGAGATTGAGCGCATAACACTCTTTGACCCGGTAAGCGGCCAGGTTAAGGGTGAAATGGATACATGCATTATTTACCCGGCCAAACATTTCATATCATCAATAGAAGACATGAAGGAGATAGTACAGCTCATAGAAGATGAGCTTAAGGCCCGCCTCGAAGTTTTAAAGAAGGAGGGGAAACTCCTGGAGGCGCAGAGACTGGAAAGCCGCACGAAATATGACATGGAGATGCTTGTTGAAACAGGGTACTGCAGCGGCATCGAGAATTATTCGCGCATCATTGACCGCAGGCTGCCCGGCGAACGCCCCGCCTGCCTGCTCGATTATTTTAAGGGCAACTACCTGATGTTTGTCGATGAGTCCCATGTTACGCTGCCGCAGGTTCGCGGGATGTACGGCGGGGACCGTTCGCGTAAGGAGAACCTGGTGAACTTCGGGTTCAGGCTGCCGTCAGCGCTGGACAACAGGCCACTTGTATTTAGTGAGTTTGAGAATATTATAGATAACGCCGTGTTTGTATCCGCAACGCCTGCTGATTATGAGACAGAAAATTCAGGAAGGATCGTTGAACAGGTAATCCGTCCAACAGGACTTGTTGATCCTGCAATAGAGGTTCGCCCTGCAAAAAACCAGGTTGATGACCTCATCAAAGAGGTAAACCTGAGGGTTGAAAAAAATGAAAGAATACTGGTCACAACCCTCACGAAGAAAATGGCAGAGGACCTTTCAGGTTATTTCAAGGATGCGGGGATCAGGGCAAGGTACCTGCATTCAGAGATTGAAACCCTGGAACGGGTAGAAATAATCCGGGACCTCCGTAAAGGGGAATTCGACTGTCTCATAGGCATAAACCTGCTGCGTGAAGGACTTGACATACCCGAGGTCTCTCTTGTGGCAATACTCGATGCGGACAAGGAGGGTTTCCTCCGTTCAAGGCGGTCCCTCATACAAACATCAGGAAGGGCTGCCCGTAACCTGAACGGTTCGGTAATCATGTATGCAGACAAAATAACAGATTCCATGCGAGAAGCAATTGATGAAACAGACCGCAGGCGCCAGATACAGGAGGAGTACAACAGGGTAAATGGAATTAATCCCCAATCAATAAAAAAAGAGATTGTTGATATCCTGGAACGTGAATATCTTAAAGAAAACAGTTTTGTAACACTTGTTGCTGAACATGGATACTCATACAGAAAAGACAGCATCCCTGACCTTGAAGAGATAAAGACCAGGCTGAAGGATGAGATGATTACAGCAGCGGATAACCTTGAATTTGAGCGTGCAGCCCTTTTGCGTGACCAGATGATTGATATTGAAAATAAAATAAACGTGCTAAAAAAGAAAAAATAGAACCAAATGCCTGCGCTGCCCCACACGGCAGAGGCATAAAAATAAATTTAAGGAGTTACTTAATGAAAAAGCATATTCTGATATTTCTTTTTATTGTTGCGGCATGCCTGCCGCTGTTCAGCAAACAGGACCCGGTTGTCGTGATGAAAACGTCAATGGGAGTTATTGAAATTGAGCTTTATCCGGATAAAGCCCCTGTCACTGTTGAAAATTTTTTGAAATATGTTGATAGCGGTTTTTATGACGGTACCATCTTTCACCGCGTAATAAACAATTTCATGATTCAGGGAGGCGGGTTTACTACCGCATTTAAAGAGAAACAGACTTTTTCTCCAATTATTAACGAGGCAAATAACGGTCTTTCCAATTCAAGGGGGACTATTGCAATGGCCAGGACATCG
Source organism: uncultured Leptospirales bacterium (assembly GCA_964440335.1). Classification (GTDB taxonomy): domain Bacteria; phylum Spirochaetota; class UBA4802; order UBA4802; family UBA5550; genus JAAYBQ01. The sequence goes on along the minus strand of CAYTSF010000034.1, from coordinate 2,306 downwards.
GACGTCAACAGCGCGACATCGCAGTTTTTCATTAATGTTATCGATAATACCTATCTTGATTATAAAAGTCCCACTGCTCAGGGATATGGCTATTGTGTTTTCGGTAAGGTGATTAAAGGGATGGATGTGGTTGATAAAATAAAAGAAGTAGCCACAGGTACACGTGGTTATTATCAGGATGTACCAAAGAAAGATATTGTCATTAAATCTGTTAAAAGAAAATAACAGCAGTTTAAAAAAAGATAAAACCGGATAAACCGGTTTTATCTCTGTTTTCTGTCTGTTAGCTCCCTGTGCTCTTCGCATAAACGATAGAGTTTTCCAGTACGGGGATTTTTATCATTTACCTTAATACCGCAACGTACGCACAGGCCACTTTCTCTTCTGGTATTATAAAGTCTCATGTACCTTTCAGTACCGGAAGATTTGTATTTACTTACCTGAATTCTGTAACCTTTGAATAAATAATTACCTATTGATGCGTCGGATCCTTCTTTAAGATCTTCCAGAACTTTTTCCAGATTCTTAATTGTGACTTTTTTCGGTTCCATATTATTACCCTGTCTTTATTTTTATGTAAGGAACATTAAAAAATCAGTTTGTTTCTTTTCAATAAAAAAAAGTTGATAAATTGTGTTTAGTATGTAAAAAAGAGAATTATAAATAAATAATGCAGTAAGTAGGGTGCCGGTTCTTCAATTTTAGGCAGAAATTGTAAAATAATCTCACGGATTAAAGTATTTATGTTATAAAATAGTAAATTAATACAGACATGCTTTTTTTAAAATTTTAACTTACCGTGATATTGTATCTGTCTTAAAAGACATAATTCGTTGCTTCCGGTAAAAGTATTTATCTTGACTGTTTATTTTAATGTTGGAACTGTTGCTAAATTTGTTTTATAAGGAGTACTGCTGTGGCCTGGTGGATTTTATACATAATACTCGGAATAATCGTAGCCCTTCTTGTTGTGGGTTATTTCTTTCTTAAAAAAAAGATGGAAAGCAAGCTTGAATTACAAAAGGAGCTTGTGGAACAGCATAAAGTAACCACAAATATCCTGATTCTTGAGAAAAGAATGGATAAAGTGCAGAATGCAAATATTCCCAAAAGTGTTGTTGAGCAAATACCCAAGATTTATAAATTCAGGAAAGTACCTATAGTCAAAGCCAAGATCGGCCCTCAGGTTATGGACCTGCTCTGTGATGAGGAGATTTTTAATAAACTCCCTGAGAAGAAGAGTGTAAAAGTTGATCTTGCGGGTATTTTTATTGCGGGCGTAAAAATCGAAAAACGTAAGAAGTAGATAATTATTACTTATTTAAAGCTGAAACGGGCAGATACAAACATAATATCTGCCTGTTTTTTATTTGTCAAGGTTTGAATTTTCAGGTACAAATTTTGAAAATTGTTCGAATGTCATATGGCAGGGAGTGAATATGAATTCAGATTTTAATAGTCAACAGACAGATTACTGGGATGTAAAAAGCGGGTCATATTCACGTCTGAACAGGAACCATTTAAAAAAAATAAGCGAGATTGCCTCTTTTCTGGAAATGCATGCTGGCATGAAAGTGCTGGAAGTCGGTGTGGGCACAGGTGAACATGCGGAATTTATTTTATCAAGGTATAATGTGAATTTTTATGGCGTTGATATTTCACAAGGCATGATTAATTCTTCAGGCGAAAGGTTGAAGCAGTACAAAGCAGTGGATTTGCGGGTTGCGAACGGCGAGAGTCTGCCATTTGAGGACGGATTTTTTGATGCTGTTTTTTGCACTGCTACATTACACCATCTTGAAAAACCTGAAAACGGTATCAGCGAAATGTTCAGGGTGTTAAAAACGGGTGGCAGATTAATAGCGATTGAACCCAATATTTATTTTCCAAAGAACCTTTATCAGGCCCTTTTTATCCCGGAGGAGAGGAATAATCTGCTAATTACACAAAGAAATTTAAAAAAATGGGGTAATTCCCTGAACATAAAAAATTTACAGATTGGATATTTTATTTATACCATCCCGTTCCCGAAATTTTTATTTAGTTTTTATGATTTTATCGACAGGGTTTTTGCAAAAATTCCTGTGTTGAGAAAACTGGCCATACAGATATATTTGCGGGGAAATAAGTAATATTTAACATCTGGTACAATTGTCAGAAACCGGTTTTTCACATAATCTATGGAAGGTATAGATTTAAAATTGTTTTTTATAAACATCTGCAAAACTTCTGATTAATTTTACAAAAGCGCAATTAATTTTCTTGACAGTGAAGATGTATGAAACTAATGTCCAACACGTTTGATG
>CAYTSF010000033.1:0-26599 GCA_964440335.1 uncultured Leptospirales bacterium | reverse complement strand
TATTATACTGTCGCAGACGATTCTTTTTGTTGCCCACCCTGAACTTCTGCCCGGAGGGCCCGCCAGCAATATCATCATAAGGTACTGCATATTTATATGGGTAGGTATAGGAGCCTCGATTGGTGCGGAAGCTACAAAGCAGATTCTTTCACTCGCGGTTCAGAAACACAACGAGGCACAGCTGGCTAACGGTAAATTGAAGGAGATTGCCGTCACCCTTGCCGATACAGTTGAGCATATAAAAAATCATACGCAGAAGCAGGAAATCGTAGCTATTGAAATGGACGACATTTCACAGGACCAGGCATCTTCCCTGGATGAAATTTCCGCATTCCTTGAGGAGCTGGCTACCAACGCGGAAACCATTAATGCAAGCACAAATTCCCTTGTGCAGATCATCAGCAATACCGCCGGATCAGTTAAGGAACTGAAAGAAATCAATAACGTGGTTATTTCAAGTGCAGCAGGAATCATTGAAACTGTAAATGAAATTTCACAGTATTCAGACAAAAGCGCCGGGCATATAAGGACCACTAAAATCAAGTCCGAGAACCTGCTTGCAAGAAGTGAAGAGATGTCACGCTTTGTGCAGGTAATTGATGATATTGCCGACAAGGTAAACCTTCTTGCCCTCAACGCTGCGATTGAGGCAGCAAGGGCAGGCGATGCCGGCAGAGGATTTGCCGTTGTTGCAGATGAAATATCAAAGCTTGCTGATGCAACAACAACCAATGCCAAGGAGATAAACAGGATAATTGCTCAAAATCACCAGCAGATGGAGGAGAGCACAAACCTTATCGATGAATCATCGGTAATGATCGAAAAACTGAACAATGCCATAATCCGCATCAGGGACAGGGTGCAGGAAACCGGGACAAACATGATTAACATAGGTAACAGGATATCCATGATAAGTGAAATCAATACAGACATTTACGAAGCGGGTTCATCAATTGAGCATGCAACGGACCAGCAGATGTCAGGAACAGAAGATTCAAGCAAAACTGTCTATAACCTGGCACAGAGGGCACAGTCGATTGTTAAGCTTTCCGGTTCAATATCATCGTCAAACAACACGCTTCTGGACATGACCAGCCAGATAAAAATTCTCGCTGAAAAGATGCTTGGAGCTGCTGTTATGATTAATCCGCTATGAAAACTCAACCCGGTACTTATTTTTTTAACAAATACTGAGAGATCTGTTTTAATAGTAATCTGCTTTTTTGAGTTTACTCACATATGGGTTGTTTGAGGTTCAGGAAATGTTCTTCATCCTCAGAGTAATCCGGATCAGTTGCCGATTGATGTGTAGTGTTACTCTTTTTCTCTCTATGAAAATCAACGCCGGAATTACGTCATTTTTTATTTCTTCTTTTACATCCTTATATAGTAATGATTTTTCAGTGAACTGCTGAAAAGTTCGCTTTTCAACTTTACTTGCTGTTTAAAAAAGTAGAGAGGTGATGATATGAGCTTGCTGTTGGAAAGCATTGAAAAACTGATTGACAGAAAGGTATGTTAGGCGAATAAAATATAAGTGCCCGTTATGAAATTTCAACTGATAACGCAATCTCTTCAAAAAGGTATATGGATAATTATTGCGTGCACACTAATTGTCGGAACAGTTTTAGAATTGTATGAAACCCAAACAGAATAATTGATAAAATAAAGGAGAAATATTTATGAATATCATTTTCGGAGTCCTTAAAAAAACCAGAAAACATTTAACAATTGTCATGCCGCTTGCTGTCACAATATGCCTGTTAGCGGGCTGCCTCAGCACAAGAAGCGTGGATGTAATGACTGATAAAAAAATTATTACAGAAAAAAATGTACTGAACTTTAAATATTCACTCATGTTGAATTTTAAAAAAGGTAAAGGAATGGATTCAATATCAGCAAGAAGCATTGAAGATCAACTGGTATCAATGCTTAGAACAGAAGGCCTGAATGTTACTTCACTTTATGACGAAGCAGAAGTCAGATATAGCGAAGCATCTGCACTTTCCGAAGATTACATGATATACTGCATAATTAAAATAGATTTCGGTGATTTTGAAAATCCATACAAAGGTTCTGAATATAATATTTACAAGGATGGCGGGTACCAGACAGTGGTTTCAGCACATTACTATATTTTAGATATGAATGAATTGAAGAAAACTGCCCAGAACATTATTGATGAAACAAATAAGAATATTGATGATATGAACAATCAGATGAAAAAAGATAAAAATGGCAAAAAAACTCTTTTTGAAAAAAAATCCTGGTCAAATAAATATGCAATCGACCTGCTGCGGGACTATCTGCCCGTTTATCTTTCATCAATATATTCTGACAGTTCCGTGGAAAAAGCATCCGAAATGATTCTCTATCACAGTTTTATCTGGACAAAGGGTTTTCCAGAAGGCACCAGCTTTAATAAAGCTATCGCTCCAAGTATCAATTCCAATGCGGATAATTTTTTTACTAAGCTCACAGGTTTGGACAGTTACTGGGACAGGAACCCTGAGTAAATCTGAAACGTGTGTCCTTTCTCATTTTTTACCGGGTCAAAGGGGCGATGCCCCTTAAAAACCCTTTCCAGGCTATCTGAATGTATCAAACGCCTGTTTGGAAATAAGTCTATTGTTTACAATGAGATTCATCATACTGCATTATAAATAAAAAATATCTGTATAGTCTTACAAATTTTAATTAATTGATAAAAAAGGTCAGGGGATTTGAGAATTACTTATTTGCTTCCGATAAATAACTGTATTTCACGTATTAAATGCCTGGATAAATAAAAGAGAACTAATGTAAAACTCTCCTGACTCAGGTCAGAGAAAATAAATTCACAGAAACCGCAGACATCTTTAAGAAAAGCAGATCAGGAAATATTTCAGGTCATAAATAGGGTTAGTCTGGATCTCTGGAAATGAGGGAATCACCGTTTTTAAATTCCAGAACGGCAGAATTGTCTGCCTCGAAAGAGAGAACTATTCGGCGCGGTGGGATATAAAGTTGTCGTTCATGCCGCAAATAGATCGGGATTGAAAAGGTATGAAATGAAGCGTTTATCACTGCAGAGCAAGCTCACAATATCTATTTTTTTTACCAGTATGGTCCTTGTTACGTTTTCACTGTTCCTTCTGAACCGGGCATGGCAGGAACAACTCAGGGCCGACAACATCGCCAGTCTAAGCAGCGGAGCAAATTTTTTTATCCTTACATTGAAAGACCTGACATTCGAGAGGGGGCGTACCAATGTTGTCCTCTCATCGGGTAAGTCCGTTTCAGCCGCAGACCGTTCTTTTATTGATACGCGTCGAAAATCAGTCGATGACAATATGAATAAAGGCCTCCGGTGGCTGACAGATATTGACCAGGGACTTCTGGTTGAATTAAATGCAACTTATATCAGTTTAAAACGTCTCCGTGAAAAAGCCGATGACATTATCAACAAAGAAAGTATTAAAGGAAAGGCACGGTATCAGGTTCGTGACGAATGGTTTAATCAGGCAACAGCATTGATACATAAAATCATCGATACAGTTGAGACGGTTGCAAAACGGCAGCAGCTGCCCGGAAGTTTTAATAACTATTATCGCTACCTGATAGACACTCTTGAATTCAGAGACAGCATAGGTGTGAGCGGAAGCATTATGACCGCAGCTGTTTCAGGCGGAAAAAAAATTACACCCGGAGAATACCGGGAGATTAGCGGAAACCTTGGCCTGGCTGATTACCTCTGGTCAAAGATGGAAGTACAGGCTGCTGTAATCAACGATCCGGAACTGGACCGGCAAAAGGCCATTGTTAAACATACATACTATGAGTTATACCGGCCGCTACTTGAAGACACAATACTTGCTGCTGGTACCGGGACTGTTTCTCCTGCGAGGGTAAAACAGTTGCAGGAGTTATCCGTTCCGGCCTTTGATTCAGTATTTACATTAAAAGACCGGATAAAAACCGCAATAGAAAAAGAGATTAGCAGAATTAAGCATGATGCGATCATCTCTCTGGTACGTGCTGTCATGCAGTTTTTTGCCGCATTGCTGATAATCATATACACCACCTTTTACTTCCGGAATAATCTTTTCAGGCCTCTGACCAATCTTACAGGCGCACTCGAGAGTATACGCATAGGTGAGGTCGTGCCAGATCTTGGCGCTGAAATAATTCGGTCCGATGAAATAGGACAACTTGCCGAAGGCGTCAAGATGCTGCAGCTAAGCATGTACGAAGAGCGGAACCTGAGAAAGCTTACCGAACAGATGGCAATCACTGATGAACTCACAGGCCTGTATAACAGGCATTTTCTTGAAAAAAGCATTGAAAGCATTATAACACGTTCAGACCGCTACAAAGAACCCGTAACGCTTGTAATGTTTGACCTTGATCATTTCAAGCAGGTCAATGACAAATGGGGCCATCCTGCTGGTGACACGGTGTTGAGGCGGACTGCAGCCATAGCGAAAAACCTGATACGCAGCTCTGACATGCTCGTCAGGTTCGGCGGCGAGGAGTTTATACTGCTGATGCCCCATAGCACCATAAACGGAGGTTCGTCAGTAGCTGAAAAGATACGCGAAGCCCTGGCAGAAAATGTATATCCCGGGATTGGCCCGGTTACTGCCAGTTTCGGTCTTGCAGAAAGGGAAAAAGACGAGTCCTTCGAAAGCTGGTATTCCAGGGTAGATCAGGCTCTATACCGTGCGAAACAGTCGGGACGCAACAGGGTTGAATGCGTAGTGAAGAATTAATGACAGGAAAAATAATTCAGACATGGCACAATTGCAGATAAAGGTTTGAAAAAATATCAGAAAGTCACGCGTGTTTAAACTGGAACATCTGTCTCTGATAGAAAGGATTCGTTTATCAAAATTTTTTGATTTTGTTTGTGTTTCTTAAACATCCCTGCGCTGGCGCTATGACGAGCATGCTGAAACCTACTGTGTCTTCGCTACACGGAGACCTACATTGAAGTATTCTACATACGGAGTGCTGGTATTGCGGAATCCAGTTTGAAGAGTGTCGGCAGTATTTTCAAAACTTCCACTTCGCATCACCCGGGTAGTTCCGCTCAAATCAAAACACCACTCCCATACATTTCCGCTCATGTCGTAAAGACCAAGGGCATTGGTACCGCCGATACCTTTACTTTTTACCACCGCGGTTGATAAACCTGAATTACCGGTGTAAACTGCATAATTCCCGAAAACAGATGACATTCCCAATCCACCGAGGATGCTTCCGTCATTATAACAGGCACCACTATCGTCTCCGCTCGCATGGTCCCCGTATGTCCAGAGCGTGCCGTTACGATACCTTGCCGCGAGCTCCCATTCATTGCTCGTAAGCAGACGAAATCCATTTGCGGTTACCTTAACATAAGGATTGTCCTGGTCGCCGGGAGTGCTTCCAATCGAATCTGTATCATCGGCGTTCCTTATGGGAGTGATACATCCACTGTCAGTATAATAAACACAGTCGAGACCGGTCGCTATACCGCTGTTTGCATTGTACCATTCAGTCAGGGCGTTGCACCACACCATTGCCTCGCGCCAGTTAATTGTCGTCACAGGTTCATCCTTTGCTGTAGTGGGGTCCGCGCCTGCACCGGCAGTAACAGTTCCGTCATGTCCCTCTCTTCCTGGATTTGCATCCAGCGTGTACCCGGTTGCCCTTGCCCAGGTTCTCACTTTATGCCACAGCTCGTAGGTCACCTCAGTCTCGCCGATCCAGTACCCGTCCGTTACAGTGGCAGAGCCGTCATTATTGGTGCCGGTTGGAAAAGTGCAGCCACCGGGTATATATGCCATTGTAAAACTTACGCCATCTGCTGAAACAACAGTTTTATATCCTGCCGGCAGTTCTATTTCATCCCTGCTGCAACCGGATATAAACACGATACAGACAAAAATCATTATTAAAAGCACGTATGAAAATCTGGCGGATGTTTTTGTTATGTTGTTATTTTTCATGCATAATATTTTCATGTATTATAATGGCAACTCCCCGTATTCAAAATTAAAGAAACTGTGGTCACTGAGCTTTGCCGTAGTGTCTGTGCTATACAGGACCCGGCTGGAACTGAAGCATTGGAATCAAAAGAGTAATTCTTCTTATAGTTTTAATACTACAGCTATCAAAAAAAGAAATCAAGCTATTTTAGAATCTATATTAAAAAAGCAGTTTTTAAGGTTGTTTCAATTGCCTGTTATAGTATTTAAAGATGAAGGGCATTGATGTCCTTTCTGATTGCCCGCATAATGCGATCACCGCTTCGTACCTGATGCTGCCGTTTATTGATGACCACCTTGAAGATTGTACTGTGCATTTGTGGACGAACGGACTGATAAGCAGAGAGGACCGCAGTGTAATAAGGAGGCTGGCCCGCAACAGAAATGTTAAAATTATACTTATTGATTACAGTGAGCCTTTTCATGTTAATGATTCAGCCGTGGTTACGGGCAGCCATCATAAATTTTAGTTAGCTGTTACAGACAAATAATTGGTTTATCGACAGGGAATTATTTTTTGTTTACGACACTTTGAATCCGACTACCACAGGTGCCCGGTACGGGTGAAGCTCTGTTCAGCAAAGGTAGGAATAGTATATCAGTATAAACTTTCCGGCATCTCTTGTGGAGTTTCGTGAATGTGAACAGGGTGTTCTTTTGCTGCCTTTGATTATAAATGAAAGCATCGCGATAGATTCCTGAGTATTGCATGAATCTTTAAAATTGCTCATCAAGGATCTGGCGTATAAGTCGCAGGAGCGAGTTGCGTGAATATGGTTTTTGTAGCAGGTGCAGGCCCTCTTCAAGTATATAATTGTTGTGCAGGCCGTCACGACTGTAGCCGCTTGCGAAGAGGCATTTGATTCCCGGATTAATCTCCTTTACCCTGTCATAGACGGCGCGGCCGCTCAATCTTGGCATCACAATATCCATGAAGAGCAGCTGGATTTCATCAGCATGCTTCATGTAAATGTCAATAGCCTCCTGCCCGTCGCCGGCAATCAATACTGTATATCCTGCCTCTTGAAGTATGCTGCATGTAAGTTCGCGTATCTGTTTATCGTCCTCTGCCATAAGTATGTTTTCTGTACCGCCCGGAGCTTCTGTCAGTTCGTGCTGTACATGTTCATCGGTTCTGGCGCCTGTTTCTGCAGGCAGGTAAATCCTGAAACAGCTGCCGTTCCCTGGTTCACTGTAAACCTGTACCATTCCCTGGTGCTGGCGTATTATTCCGTATACCATTGAAAGTCCAAGTCCAGTCCCCCTGTGCTTTTCCTTCGTCGTGAAGAAGGGTTCAAATATTTTTTGCAGTGTGTCGTCGTTCATTCCTGTGCCTGTATCTGTTACTGAGATGCAGACATACGGTCCGGGTTTAGCCCATTCATGTCCATGTATGTACGCCTCATCTGCAAAAACAGATGATGTTGCGATAACAAGATGGCCACCGTCCGGCATGGCGTCACGGGCATTGACGCAGAGGTTGGTAATAACCTGTTCAATCTGGCCCCTGTCAGCTCTGGCAATTGAAGGATGCTTCCATGGTTTGAAAACCAGTTCAATGTCTTCCCCGATAAGCCGGTTGAACATCTGTAACAGTTCTGTAATCACTTCGTTAATGTCAAGAATAGCAAGGTGGAGCACCTGCCTGCGGCTGAAGGCAAGCAGCTGCCTTGTAAGCACCGTAGCTCTTTCACCAGCTCGTTTGACCTCGAGCAGGCGGTTATAATTTGAATCTGATTCGGGGATTTTTCTTAGCACAAGTTCAATGTATCCAAGTATGGCCTGCAGCAGGTTGTTGAAGTCATGGGCCACGCCACCTGCAAGCTGGCCTATGGCCTCCATCTTCTGTGACTGCAGCAGCTGTTCTTCAAGACGTTTGCGGTCGCTTATGTCCTGGGAAAGACCTATTATGCAGGGCTTTCCGTCGCTATTAAAAAGTGAACCGTTGGTTAAAAAAGGTTTAACGGTTCCGTCTGCGGAAATCAAAAAAGCCTCAACCTCGGCATGACCGGAAGTTAAAACTTCTTCAATTGCAGATCGGGCTGCCGGAATAAATGATTCAGGCGTTAATTTTAGTATTGATATATGTGCGAGCTCATCGTCTGTATAACCGGAATAAGTATTCAGGTTTCTGTTCCAGCTGATAAAGCGGCCTTCGGTATTAATAATAAAGAAGAGGCCCGGAAGACTGTCAATTATAGCCCTGCTGAAGTCACGCTCTGCAACCAGAAGATTTTAAGCAATTTTTCGGTCTGTTATGTCACTGGCCACGCCAAGGAAGTTGACTGTATTACCGCTGGCATCTTTCAATGCTACGCCGCTGTTGGAGAACCAGATCCATTTTCCCGATGCATGCTTTACGCGGAATTCATTAATTTTATGAGGTTCACCTGTATTCAAAACATTCATGAGCACCTGAAGACAGGCAGGGGCGTCCTCGGGATGAACATATGGCAAAAAGCTTGCGCCGATCGTTTCTGATAGTTTGAAACCGGTTGACTTCTCCCAGGATGGCGACAGGAAATGAAAGATACCTTCACGATCTATTATATGTATTATCTCCTCTGTGTTTTCAACGATGTTACGCATCTGCTCGTTACTGGCACGAAGGTCATCCTCTGTCTTTTTCAGGGCTGTAATGTCAGTGTCGAACCCATGCCAGGTGATTGTTCCATCTTCGCTTTTTTCAGGGATCGAGTTGCCCATGATCCACTTTATGTTCTGGCCTGGAAGCTGTATGCGGAATTCGGCCATCCATGGCGTTAGTCCTGCGGCGGATTCGCGTATCGTACGGGATACTATTTCACGGTCATCGGGCAATACAACCCGCAGCATGGGATCGAACGTATCCCGCACATCCTGCGGTTCGCATCCGAATATATCCTTAATCTGGGAACTGCAGTATGGCACGCAGAAACTTCCATCGGGCTTCATCTGAAACTGAAATAGCATGCCGGGTATGCATGTTGTAAGCTTTTCAAATTGCGCTTCCTTATCCCTGAGCCTGTTCATTACAAGTTTGCGTTCTGTTATGTCCTCAACAACTCCCTCAAAATAAACCGGGTTGCCTTCGGTATTATTTACAATTCGGGAGCTGATTGAGACCCAGAATGTGGAGAGGTCTTTTTTATGCATCTCTATTTCAAAATAATTGAATTCTTCTTTTCTGCTGAGTTTACTGAATAATCGTTTCTTTTCTTCAAAGTCGACTGACGGTTCAATTCCCGTCGATATGGTCGAAATCATTTCATCAGGTGTTTCAAATCCGTGCATGCGAGCAAGCGCCGGGTTTACGCTGATTAATTGTCCATCCAAAGTAGCAAGGTATATCCCTATTGCCGCGTTTTCATATATTCCCCTGTAACGCTCCTCGGATTCACGCAGCTTCTCTTCGATGCGCTTCTGTTCAGTGATATCAATTACAAAATCATAGACGTGAATAGATCCGTCAGGTTGCGGTGCAAGGTTCGAATGTGACTGAAGCCATACCTCGCCCTTAACCGGATGGTTGTAACGGGCAACGTAACGGATACGCGGAAGATGTGGATCTGAATCGTAGGTTATAAGTATTTTTTTTCTGTCATCTTGATTTATTCTGCTCCGGAGTATCTCGGGATCGCGTATGATCTCATAAGACGTATAGCCGTAAACATTTGCGGCAGCTGGGCTGATGTACCGGTATACAAGTTTTTTTTCAGAAGTGATTGTATACTCAGAAATTACGGCAGGAGAGATGGCAGCCATCCTGTCAAAACGCTCATCCCGCGACGTGTTATGTTTCATTTCGTTCCGGTTCTTCTCTAATTCTGAAATAGCTTCAGACTGACAAATGTTTTCAAGAAGAAGAGCAAGAATACCGGCGGCATTGGCCAGTGGGCGCTTATCATCCTCATTTATAGCTGAGCCTGAATAGTAAAGATAGCCGTATAATTCTTTATTAGTACGCACTTCAACTGATGAAACACCGCCCTGAACTGAAGAGTTGCTGAATGTGAATTTTATTTCTGGATAAATAGTATTGAGCGCGGAAATGAAACCGGCAGTGACTTCCTGTTCATTGTCGATGCCTGAGAGTCCGAGTATAGTCAGATAAATGTCGTTTTCAGGGTCTTTCGGTTTCATTATTCTGCCTGATTAAATTAAATGCAATGCAGGTATAAATATATTATTATTAACGAAAGACAAAGTCAAACTGTCGCAGCTGAATGCTAAAAACATGTCGATTATCAGAAGAACTGAAGATACTGCTCCTCCCTGCTCAATTAGGGGTCTTCTGCCGTCATCTATTGTAATACCGGGCTAAACGTTGAAATATTTCATCATGTTGTTCATCAAAGTGGAGTTATCGCTCAGTGTTTCTGCGGTTGATGCAAGTTCTTCTGAAGCCGCAGCATTTTTCTGTGTCGCCATATCTGCTTCACTTATGGCCTGTGTTATCTGGTTTAAACCTGATTTCTGCTCAACGCTGGCCGAGTATATTTCAGAAACAATCATCCTGACCTGCTTAATGCCGGTAAATATCTCATGAAGGGCCTTACCGCTTTCATTGGCAAGCTTTGTGCCGTCAGCAACGTTCTCAACGGAGTTCCTGATCAGTTTACCAATTTCATCGGAGGATGTGCGCGATCGTTGCGCAAGGTTCCGAACCTCAGTTGCCACAACCGCGAAACCGCGGCCATGTTCACCGGCCCTTGCCGCTTCGACAGAAGCATTAAGCGCGAGGAGATTTGTCTGGAATGCAATATCGTTTATGACACTTATGATCTCTTCAATTTTTTTGGATGACGCGTTGATCCTGTTTATTGAATCGACGGTTTCCAAAACTATTCTGGTACCGTCTTCGGCAGGTTTGTAGGAATTTTCCACAAGCCTGTTTGCCTCTGTTGCATTGTCGGAGTTCTGCACTACAGAAGAAAGCATCTCTTCAATTGTAGATGATATCTCCTCAATCCCCGAAGCCTGTTGGGCTGCCGACTGTGACAGGCCCTGGGATGCTGACTTGATATTGCTGCTGCTGTCATAAATCAGTCCGGATGATTCCTTAACATTTACAATCACTTCTCTCAGTTTAAGAAAAAGCGAATTGGCATATTGTGAGACAGCTCCGAGTTCGCTTGAACCGAGCATCGGTATTCCGGTAATGGTGAAATCCCCGTTTTTATGCTTTCAAGCGCCCTCTTCAGGTTTTTTGAGCTCTTGTTCAGATTTATTGCGATCAGATAAATACATAAAAAGACTACAATGAAGTTGAGGACGCAAATGAATACCAGATGAAATCCTATGTGTTCCAGTTTAATAATATCCGAATTTGTCAGATAGAGAAGATATCCGAAAATAATAACTGGTATCATCATTACTGTAACAGTAAAAATCACAATCCTTTTGACAAGGGATAGCTCTTTGTATGATATGCCTGCCAGTTCTGCATCCCGGATGGCAGGTTCCGAGAGAAGTTGCTCCATACTGTTTTCAGCGTTAAAGTACATGATGTTAAAATTAACAAGAGCCATTACCGGGATTACTATTAAAAGTGGCATAAAATTCAGCAGGGAATAACCGGCAAACATGTATATAACGGCCGGAACAAGTATTATAGACAATAACCATTTTATCATGGATTTCATGGCCAGTCTATAGGGGAGGTTGAGAATATCTGTTTTCAGCACGTTTCTGCTGTAAGCTGGATCATCATGATTTTTAGTAATCTTTCTGAGCCATGCCATAATGGTCAGTGTATCAGCAACAAGCATTATTGCTGCATAAATCAGCACTACTATAAAGAAAGCCCTGATCCTTTCACTGCTGTATGCCCCGGCGACCAGTATGAAATATCCCGAGGCAGGAATACATATGAGGTATGTATATAGATCACTTTTTGCCACGGCTGATTCATGAATTTACTAACGGGATATTTATTACCATCAGAATCCGGCTTGACTCTTTGGCGGAAATAACTTAAAGGGAACGGAAAGTTGTTCCTGAAACATATCATGGATGGTCTGGCTGTCATAAAGGCCGGGCTGCCTCTTCATGTATTCGCATTATTCTTTAAGTTAAGGATTATCCGGCACCATAATTGGAGATATTTTGATAAATATTCACAGAGGGTACTATGAGAAAGAAGACCGTTTCATTATTGCTGATATCATTTTTCCTGTATTCATGCTCGAAAAATGATAATTCTTATCAGGAGAGGGTGAAGGAAAAAGTAAAAGTACTGGAAGCATGTATTAATACTCAGGACAAGAAAAAGTATTACGAAAATATCAGTTCGACTGATGGAAGTGTCCTGAATTTTTACAAAGTATTTGCTTTATACGTCAGCATGTTTAAAGCAAAAGGTAATGAATCTATCCTGGAATTTTCACCTTTTGAGATTACAACAACATTCAGGGGGAAGATTAAAGTCACAATTCTGATTTTTAATAATAAAATTGATTCTCTCGAAAAGAAGAAATATGACCGCGGTGATGAAATTGTCAAAAAACTTATCGATCTGGGATTGCCCGATAAAATTGATCTGTTCTTTGTCGAGGATGCTGATAAAAATTATAAACTGGAAGATGTTGATTACCCCATGCTCTATGCATGGATTAATCTCATATAACCCCGGGGTTATAAATACAGACCTGTTAGATCAGTTTTAACGAAAAACATTATCTTTTTCAGGTGCAGAACAGAGTCTGCGCACTTACATTTCTTTATGCCATCCCGGCTGAAAGATTTAAGACGGTAAGCAGCTATTAAATCCAGTCAAAAACCCTCTGTATTAACAGAGGGTTTTTTTTGGTTAATCTTCAAATAAAGAGCTTGATTTATTATGAAGTCCGGTTAATTGCGATTATAAGAGTATTAATGATTGATATAAGCGTCATATGTTAGTGTTTAAAAAATGGTTTAAACAAAGAATTCTGCCAGATGAATATAAATAATGAAAAATCAGGAGAGAGTATATGACACGTCAGATTAAAAAAGCCCATGGTTACCAGGAGAAAATGATCCGGCTTATTCCATCCGAAATAATAGCAACTTACATGGCACTTAACGGCATTGTTCCGGAGAATAATAAGATTGCAAACAGTGTAATCGCCGGAATACTCCTGCTTATTATGCCTTTTTATCTTGAGAAAGTGCATAAAATGAAATGGGGACCACAGGTCTGGTTTATGACAATCTCATTTGTTATCTGGTTGTACTCTATTGGTACCCCTTTTAAATTCTGGGGATTATATGTTCCATGGATAGGTTCTGCGACAATTATTATATGGACTCTTATTGCGCCAATGTTTGTAACTGGAGATGTTGATTAAATCATCTGAAAAAATTTTTTAAGTTCCATTATATTATAAATGCTACACGGGATTTCTGATGAATCAATTATGATCCAGCGGCAAAGCCGCTGGGTCACAGATTATTTCCTGCGATTTTATTAAAAAATTATTCAGTAATATCCCTGGCAGTAATTGGTTTCAGCTTGCGACATAATAAACAGCTAACCGGATGCGATAAAAGAAAACATTTCATTATTCCATAAACAATCTGTTCATAATAAATTTTGAAATATGAAATACAACTTGGTATTTTATCATGAACCGGTATTTAATATGAAAAGAAAACTGAAGACTAACAAAGGTTATTTTGCATTTATTTTTGCAGTATCCTTCTACCTTCTATTTGTTTTAATTTTTATCGTTATTGCAAAAAATTTTGCTGCTTCTTATATTCTTTCAGACATTGACAGGCGCCTCTTGGTAGTTGCGGGGAGTATCCCTCTAATCCTGCCTGAAGATTATCATGACCGTGCGGTAAAGCCCGGTTCCATCAGTAAAGCTGAATGGGAAATCACTGAAAAAAAACTTACTGAGCTTGCGTCAGCTTCAGGCGTAAGGTATGCGTGGACTGATGTTCTTATTGATAACAGGGTATTTATGACATCCTGCAACCGTACTGAACAGACTGATGTTGCGGGGCTTGAGCTCTACTATTTCATGCCGTACAGAGAAGGGGTCAGCAACGAGGAATATTCAGCATTCCAGGGCATGGAGCCGGTTTATGCAAATTTCAAAGACAACTGGGGCAGTTTCAGGGCCGTCTTCGTTCCCTGCATATCTCCGGGCGGCAAAAAATATCTGGCATGTGCCGAGTATACAATCGATTATGTGGATGAGATGCTTTTCAGGAGTAGAATTTTTTCATTGCTGATTGCGTTTTCGTTCTTCCTTGCCTTTTTACCTGTATTCATTGTTTACATCCGAAGCTCGAAATCTGAATCAAGAAAACTCGAGAAGAGCGAGCTTAACCTGAGGATTACACTTAATTCAATCGGCGAAGGTGTAATCGTCACGAATAATCAGGATATAATTTCCATGATGAATCCCGCAGCAGAGGAGATCAGCGGATGGTCCCGAGATGAAGCAATAGGGAAGCCGTTATCTGATATTTTTGATATAACGGGTGAAGGATTAAATGACCTGCTCATGGCATACGATGGTAAGGAGACCGGTTCCAGACAGAAAAATTCAAACCTGTCTGCAACCTTTACCGCAAAAGATAAAGAAAAAAAGATTATTACATATAACAAGGCGCAGATAAAAAATGCGGGTGAAGAGATTACCGGATCAGTAATCGTTTTCAGGGATATAAGTGAGATGATAAATCTTGAGCAGGAGTTGAGGCAGGCACAGAAGATGGAATCAATCGGGCAGCTTGCAGGCGGCATTGCACATGACTTCAACAATATGCTCGGGGCCATAATGGGGAGCGCGGATATGCTGAAGATTAGCCTCGCCGATAACATCGAAATAACGCAGAACATTGATGTGATTCTCAGGGCATCTGAAAAAGCATCAGATATGACACGTAAACTTCTGGCATTCTCAAGAAAAGGCGAGATACATAAGGATATTATTGATATACATGAATGCATAAATAATACAGTGGAAATACTTACACGAAGTATTGACCGCAGAATTGAAATTGATGTTTCACTCTCTGCTGAGAAATCATTAATTACCGGTGATGCCGGTCTCATTGAGAATGCATTTCTTAATATGGGTATAAACTCCCGCGACGCAATGCCCGATGGAGGTTTTATCAGGATCAGGTCGCGCAATGTAAGGATTGATAAAAATGATAGCATTTCAAAGAATTTCAGGGTAGTTCCGGGGGAATTTATAGAGGTTGAATTCAGCGATAACGGTTCGGGAATACCGAAAGAGATTCAGATAAAAATTTTTGAGCCTTTTTTTACGACAAAAGAAAAGGGCAAGGGGACCGGTCTTGGCATGTCGCTCATATATGGAACCGTTAAACAGCACGAAGGATGGATTGACCTGAAAAGTGATAAGGGAGAAGGAACTGTTTTCAGGTTATATTTTCCGGTTACAGAGGAGGGCACACGCAGTGTCATATGAAGTATTAACTGCTGCTGATGCCGTGGAAGGACTTGAAAAAATATAAAAAAAACAGCAGCAGGATTACCATTGCAATCATCGACCTAATCATGCCGCATATGAGCGGAGTTGAACTCTTCAGGCAGCTCCATGCCATGAACCCTGGATTAAAAATCATACTTTCATCCGGTTTCTCAAATGAATCAACCTTGAAGGAATTGATGAACACCGGCGCTGCGGGTACTATATGTAAACCCTATTCCGCTACTGAACTTGCCGTATTGCTGGAGTCTGTTGAAATGTTGGAGCCTGAGAAAAGTCATCAGGGTTAACCGTGATAAATCCGGCCTTAATAATTAATGCCCGATATTTATTTAACTCTTGACTACAGAAATAATTGCATTTAAAATATAATATACTATTCATATAATGGATTTACACAATAGCAACTGTGGAAAACCGGTTTATGCCTGGATTATTGTTTCATAAAACTGCATATTCTCCTGGTTATGTGAGAAGTTCAGAAATATGAAAGTTTCAACGTTATATACCAGCAGATAATGGTATTATAAAAGAACTCATGTAATAACAAAGGTCTTGAACGTCATACAGTTTTATTTCTGTAGAGATGTATTGATGGACTCTGCATATTTAAGTTACAGTTACTAAGCAATACTACGTGTCAGTGGAGGATACTTAATGAAAAGGCTTATAGTTACAGTGCTGTCTGTGTGTTTGATTTTCAGCATTATTTCATGTAAAAAAAGTGATGCTGAAAAGAGAGAAGAGGAATTGCGGGCGGATCAGAAACTCACAGAGAAGTCAGAGATTAATACTGAGATTAACAATCTGAAAGAGAAACTGAAAACCGCAGCAAATGACTATGAAAGGTCAAAGATATGTTCAGATATTTCGGGATTATATAATGAAAAGGGCGATATCGTCAGCACGATGAAAAATGCCAGGGAGTCAATAAAATATCAGCCCAATGAATATTATCCCCATTATCTGCTTGGTAAATCATACCTTGATTCCGGCAGGTTCAGTGAAGCGGAAACTGAACTCCTTACTTCAATCAGCCTTAAAAATGATTTTGCCCTTTCACACTTTGAACTGGGGAACGTATATTATAAAAAGGTCAGGTATAATGATGCAATCGCAGAGTACAAAACAGCAATCAAGCTTGATGCAAACTGCTACCAGGCGTACAATAACATGGGAGTAGTTCTCGGTTTTTCGGGCAAGGGTAAGGAGGCCATCGATATCCTGAACAAAGGAATAAAGGTTAAACCCGATTTTCCTGTTTTTTATAAAAACCTGGGTATCATCTATGACACTGTTTTGAAGAAACCAAAGGATGCGGCAGAAAGCTATGAAAAATATCTTGAGATGAGGCCGGATTGTCCTGAACGAAAATCCGTTGAAGCATGGATCAAGGTACTGGAGGGTTAAACAATGAAGAAGATTATACTGTTTACGATTTTATCAATAATATCCGCTGTTGTTCTCTTTTCACAGGATGCCAGGATCAGGCTGGCGGTATGTGAATTTAACGATACGATTACACGCGAAACAGAATTGAACAAGAATGGAACTTACCTTTCTTCCAGTGTTGAAAAACTGTATAGCCTGGCAAACGCTTTCAAGGTCAGGGAGTCCAGCGCCCTGACAAAATACCTGGATAACATGAAAAGTGTTCAGCTTGGACTGACCGACGATCTTCTTTTTAAAGGGAGCGGTGATTCTCTCCTCGTTGACTATCTGGTGATCGGAACTGTTTCAAGTATTGATGGAAAATACAATGTTGATGCCCGTATTGTAAACGTTGATTCATGGAAGATTCTTAAATCATGCGGAACAACCTCAGGAAGCCTTGATGAAGCCATTGAGGATATAAAATTCAACCTCATAGAAAGCTTTGACCAGGCATACATAACCGACCGTGAAAATTTTATGGAGAAATCTCCCACGGTGGCCATATTTTCGTTCAAGGATGAAAACCCTGCAGCGATGTACACAAAGTACAGCAGCGTATTCGTCGAGATGCTCAACAGCGTACTTGGTTCATTCCAGATGACAAATACCATAGAGAGAACATACACGAAGACCCTGATCCAGGAGAAAGTCCTTGAAATGGTTGGTGTCACCGAGAACAACGCGTCTAACAGGAAGGATGTTATTGGAATCCAGTACAAGGTCACAGGTGGCATCCGGGTATTCAAGGATGTGACCACCATAAATTACAAGATTGAAAATATTTCAACAGGGCAGGTTATTTATATAGGTTCGCGTGACATTGCATCGTCGTCTGCGCTGAGGAGAGTTGCCCAATCCATCGCTCTTATAATTGATGATGTTCTTGGAAACAAAATAAGCAGCATCAAGATTAACAGTAATCCCCCCGGAGCTGAAGTGTATCTTGACGATGAGTTGATGGGTGTTACCCCTCTCCTGGCTCCGGTACAGAAGGGAAACCATAAGCTTATTGTCAAGCTGGCAGGTTATGAACCATTCAAGTCAGACATATCAGTTGAGGCCCAGACGATTTTTGATAAGACGGTAAAACTTGAACCACTGAGTACAAAGCTTTACATGGAGGCATATCAATTTGAGGTTAAGGGTGATTTTGAATCTGCTCTTAAGGGTTACGATGAATTTATAAATACCTATGGCGATGCTGTTGAGGTAAATGACGCTCTTTACAGGAAAGGGCATATCCTCATTGGCCTTAAAAGGTACAATGAAGCAGTGCAGACCTTCGAGATACTCGTAAAACGTTATCCTGATTCCCTTATGAGGGCCCAGGCATACTATGGCCTTGCGCTTGCTTATTATTCAATGGGGAACCTGCAGAAAGCGGTCGAGATGAAAAACTACCTCTATGAACATTTCGGCGAAACAGAAACTTTTACTGTTGAAGAGGCAAAGAGGACCTTTAACTTTTAACAGACAGCATTTTACCGAAAAAAAACAAAAAGGGTAAAGCAGCGGCTTTACCCTTTTTGTCTGAAAAGGCCCCCCGGATGTGAAGCTTAATTTGATTAAGCATTTGATGCAGCTTATATTGTATGAGTAATATGAACTGGTGGTGAGGGTTATTATGGCATGCAGGGGCAATGGAAAAGATATTATTTTACAGGCATTTCACTGGAATCTTGTGAAGACACAGGGCACAGGCACAATGGATGGAAGAGATGTAAGCTGGTACAGGGTACTGACAGACCTGGCCGGTAAAATAGCTGATACTGGATTTACTGTGGTTTACCTGCCTCCGGTCTGGAGGGACGATTCATCCTGGGATGCTAACGGCAGGCATGGTGGAGGTGAGGGATATTTCTGGCATGATTTTGATCTTAACTCGCGCTATGGAACAAAAGAGGAGCTGAAACTTCTTGTACAGACACTGCATGACAATGGGATAAAGGCAATTGTTGATCTTGTTACAAATCACAGGGACGGATCGAGGATGCAGACGGATATCTGGCCTTATCCGGGCCCATGCTGGGCACGGGGCGGGACAGATGAAGGCGGGGCATTCATGGATGGCAGGTATGACCTGAATCTTTCAAATCCCGAAGTATACACAAAAATAAACGATGCCATGAGTGAGCTTATGGATGTATACGGGATAGATGGCTGGCGATGGGACTATGTATGGGGATATGAAGTGCATGAAGTCGTAAACTGGATCAAGCAGACTAAAAAGGAAGAATATATTTCAATAGGTGAATACTGGCAGGATTCACCGTACATGACGAATGATCCCATGGTAAAAAGATACGGGTCTGATGAGGCGGCAAGGATACTTGGCTGGGCCAGGGAGAGCGGCGGTTGTGCCTTTGACATTATTCTCAAGAGGCAGATACAGACGGCAAATCCTGCATGGCTGAAGTACGGGCTTAACACAAGACCTGACCCTAAGGACCGGGAATCAATCGTGACCTTTGTAGATAACCATGACATGGGTGCATCGCCATTCTCACCTGCAAACGGCTGGGGACAGCAATGCTGGCCCTGCCCGCCGCATTACAAGTCAAAGGCCTATGCATTTATAATAACAATGCCCGGAACTCCATGTGTTTACTGGCCTGATTTTTTTGACTGGGGGCATGATGCTGACATTGAAAAACTGATTTCCCTGCGGAAAAAAGCGGAAATCATTTCTTCTTCGGGATGGATTGACCTTACAGAGAATTATACGGGTTTTGCAGGTATAGTTCTTGATGCATACGGGAACGAGAAACTTGCCGTGTCCATAGGTTCGGATTACAAAGGGCCGGGAACGGGCTGGGACCTGGGGCATGAAAAAAAAGGTGAATATTCAATATGGATAAAATCCTGAAAAATTTAAGAGTGAATTGTTAATACAGGTGCATTAAGGATTGAATCAATAGTAACAGACAACATGAAAAAGGAGGAGAATATGAACAGGAATATCGGTACCATTGACAGGATAATACGCGCTGTTTTTTCGATAATTGTCGCTCTCCTTTACATTACAGAATATATAGATGGAGCTCTGGCAGCTGTTCTGTGTACTCTGGCTTTTATCATGCTTGCCACCAGTACGCTGGGTTATTCGCCCCTTTACCTGTTGTTCAGGATTAATACTACAGGTAAAAAATAATAAGCAGCATTAAGGATTAATAGCGCCAATTTTATAGTTCTATCAGGCTCGTGGTCTCAGGTAAATGGCCTGATCAGCCTTCATTTTTTCTTAATAAATAAAGTTCTGCATGAATAAGGCTGTAAAATACAGTGAAAAAGAAGTGTTTGCTGCAATATTACAGCCTTATATGGATCAATATTTAACAAAAAGTGTTTAAATTTATAGCTGAATAATCGATCCCGCAATGGAATTCTGAACCAGGCGGAGGAATAATTTTTGTTCGAAAACACATATTCAGGAATTATTCAAGAGCGGTTTCTGAATTTTATCAGCAGAATTGTTCAGCAAACAGGTGTGCAATGGTAAAAAACATGTTTAGTCAATTGAAAAATGTTACGGGAGAAAGTAAAAAAATATGTAAAACAGCGAGTTAATACATTGACAATATTTGATCAGTTTAATTTATGTTCAAGCAATAAAACAGGTTTATAAAAGTATAAAAATACAGAGGTTTTTCAAAAATGAAAACTTTAAAAAGAGTTTTTTTTGCTGTTGGAATGATGCTGTTCTCTGTCGCCGCATTCGCCAGCGAAGCAGATCTTAAAATCCCGGATTTACACAATGGTGCCCCATATGCTAAACTTGGCGGTCTTACACCATTTCAGCTTTTACTTTACGGATCATGCGTAATTGCAGGTACCCTTGGAATAAGCTTATTCCTCCGTCATCAGGTAAGGGTTCTTGAAGCGCATAAATCAATGCTCGATGTTGCAGACACAATTTACCAGACATGTAAAACATACCTTGTTCAGCAGGGAAAGTTCCTGTTAATGCTGTTTGCTTTTATTGCTTCTGCAATGGCATTCTACTTTCTCGCTCTTAAAGGACAGTCTGCAGGAACACTTTCGCTTGTTCTTCTTTTTTCAGTTATCGGTATGCTCGGTTCATACGTCGTTGCCTGGTATGGAATCAGGATCAACACATATGCTAATGCCAGGACGGCTTTTGCTTCGTTAAAAGGCAAACCATGGGACGTGGTTAACATACCACTCCGTGCAGGAATGAGCGTTGGTCTTTTCCTCATTTCACTTGAGTTAATAATGATGGTTATCATTCTTCTTGCTGTACCAAGAGATATCGTAGGATACTGTTTCCTCGGTTTTGCTATTGGTGAATCACTTGCTGCTTCAGCTCTCAGGATCGCGGGCGGTATATTTACAAAAATAGCAGACATCGGTTCCGACCTTATGAAAATCGTTTTCAACGTTAAAGAAGACGATCCGCGTAACCCCGGTGTAATCGCAGACTGTACTGGTGACAATGCCGGTGACAGCGTTGGACCAACGGCTGACGGTTTTGAAACATACGGTGTAACCGGTGTTGCTCTTATCTCTTTTATAACTCTTGCGGTTGTAAAAGGTGATGTTGAAGCAGTACAGGGCAAACTGATTGTATGGATCTTTGCAATGAGGTTCCTCATGGACTTCATGTCAGGTGTTTCATATTTTATCAACCAGTTCATATCAGAAATCAAATACAAAGATAAAAAGGAATTCGACTTCGAAGAACCGCTCATGAGGCTTATCTGGATCGCAGCCATACTCTGTCTGTCCACATCATTTGGCATGAGCTACCTGCTTATCAGCGACATATCAGTAACAGTTGACGGTGTAGCGCATACAGCTCCTCACCTCTGGTGGCAGCTTGCGGTAATCATAGGCTGCGGTAACCTTGCAGCGGTGCTTATCCCCGAGTTTACCAAGGCATTCACAAGCTCAAAGTCAAAGCACGTTCACGAAATTGTTACAGCATCAAGGGAAGGCGGCGCATCCCTTACAATCCTTTCCGGTCTTGTTGCGGGTAACTTCAGCGCATTCTGGACAGGTTCACTCATTGCTGGCCTTATGGCTGTTGCTGCTATGGTCAGTTCATACATACCTGATTTTATAATCACGTATCCGACAATTTTTGCTTTTGGTCTTGTTGCATTCGGTTTCCTATGTATGGGTCCCGTTAACATCGCAGTTGACAGTTACGGCCCTGTTACAGACAACGCACAGTCGGTATTTGAACTTGCTCAGACAGAGTCTATCCCCGGAATCGCTGCTGAAATAAAAAAAGATTTTGGTTTTGAGCCCGACTTCGAAGGTGGAAAACACTACCTGGAAGCTAACGACTCTGCAGGTAATACATTCAAGGCAACAGCAAAACCGGTTCTTATAGGAACAGCGGTTGTTGGTTCAACGACTATGATATTCTCTATCATCCTTCTCCTGAAAGCTCAGAACATGTTTCTCGCAGACCTTACACAGGCAAATGTTCTTATCGGCCTGATAATGGGAGGAGCGATAGTCTTCTGGTTCAGCGGCGCGTCAATGCAGGCTGTAACAACTGGTGCTTACAGTGCGGTTGATTTTATCAAAAACAACCTGGACCTGAGCAAGAAAGAAGCTGACATAGCAGATTCAATAGCAGTTGTAAAAATCTGCACACAGTACGCGCAGAAAGGCATGTGGAACATATTCATAGCGCTCATGGCTGTTACACTTGCGTTTGCTTTCATCAACCCGAACTTCTTTGTGGCATACCTTGTATCTATAGCATGCTTTGGCCTCTTCCAGGCCATATACATGGCCAATGCCGGCGGTTCATGGGACAACGCGAAGAAACTTGTAGAAGTTGACCTCAAGGAGAAGAATACAGACCTCCATGCTGCAGCAGTTATTGGTGACACAGTTGGCGATCCGTTTAAAGATACTACTTCAGTATCTCTTAACCCGATCATCAAGTTCTCCACGCTGTTTGGACTTCTTGCTACCGAAATAGCAATTGAAATGGCCATACACGCCAGGGACAACCATACTACCAACTATGGTCCATACATCGCGATACCACTCTTCCTGGTTGCGCTTGTTTTTGTATGGAGATCATTTTATTCAATGAGAATCCCTGCGGATCTTATTAACAAGAAATAAGTTTTTAATCAGATAGAGCAAAAAAAGGTGTCCTCAGGGACACCTTTTTTTTTGGTGAAACAGCTTCTTAAAGGGCATCTACAATTTTTTGAAGCAGCTTTTCCAGATTAGCCTGCTTCTCTTTCAGGTAAGTCTTGAACTCACCGGTTCTTGTATGATGGATTTCAATGGGCATAGCTGATAGTTCCTTCTTGATCATTTCCTGCAGCAGTTCAAGCTCTTCATGTGTAAAAAGATCTTTCATGCACTAACCTCCTTTGTCAGTACTAGTTTTATGATAATAATATAATTTAAAGAATGATATAAGTCAAACGGGGTAGGATTTTTGTCGGATTAAAATTGAACCGCAGTAAACCCGGCTTCGCGACGGTTGGTACACTTCAGCACACTTCAGTGACGGTCCGGGCAAGGCCGGGGGTTGCCGGGGTTACTGGAAATAATTTAATGAAAAGATGTGATGTTTTTTTAATGAAATTTCGATAATAAAAACAGCAGATCAGGATTGGTATTCTTTATAATGATGAATTTCTGTGCAGCTGACTAAATTATTTCCTGAAGGTTGTTTATGAATATAGGTATGTTACTCGGTATGGTTCTGGGGCTTGGATGTCTTATCTTTGGCGTCCTTGTTGCAGGAGGAAGTTTATTGATGTTCTATGATGCTCCTTCTGTTCTTGTTACTGTGGGTGGAGGCTGGTGTGCTCTTATGGTTGCATACCCTATTTCCGCGCTTGCTAAAATGCCGACTTACTTTAAAGTAGCACTGTTCCCTCCAAAGTTAAATCCGGGTGAGATCATTGTAACACTCGTTTCATTTTCTGAAAAAACAAGGCGCGAAGGACTCCTGGCTCTTGAGGATGACCTTGAAGCCCTGGATGACCAGTTTCTTAAAAAAGGGCTGCAGCTTGTTGTTGACGGTACTGATCCCGAACTGGTGCGAACAATCATGGAGACCGAAATCGACCAGATGGCCTCAAGGCATGACAGCAACAAAAAGATCTTTGACGACTTCGCGGGTCTCGCGCCCTCCTTCGGTATGATCGGTACACTTATGGGCCTTGTTCTCATGCTCGTAAACCTGAATGACAAGTCAACCGTAGGCCCCTACCTTGCTGTTGCTATTATCACAACTTTTTATGGAGCTGTTCTGGCTTACCTTTTCTTTACCCCTATCGCAGCTAACCTCGATACCCTTACTGGAGATGAGGTCCTTGTTAAATCGATTATGCTTATGGGGATCCTTTCAATACAGGCAGGTGACAACCCGCGTGTCCTTAAAGAGAAACTTGTATCATTCCTGCCGCCGGCAGACAGGCTTGAAATTGCCGAAGAAGTGAGCTGATAAACATGGGAAAGAAAAGAAAAAAAAGTGAGGTTAAAGGGCCACCGGCCTGGATGGTCACCATGGGTGACATGAACAACCTGCTCATGTGTTTTTTCATTATTATGATGGGTGAAGAAGTAGTCACCACCGGTGAAGATTTTAAGATGATAATAAACTCCTTCAGGGGTAATCTTGGGATCATGGAGGGCGGCAAGACCATTTCTAAAGGAAAACTGGCAGAGATGGGGCACTCAATACTATCTCTTCCATCAACCGAGAAGAACAAGGCCCTTGGAAGGATGCTTAAAAAAATGCAGGAGGCCTTTAAGCCTGAAATCCAGTCAAAATTTGTAAGGATCAGGGAGGATGAGCGGGGACTTATTATTACCCTTACATCTGATTTTTTCTTTGATCCGGGATCAGCCATACTAAAGCCCGAGATGAGGCCTTTACTTGACAAGATTTCCAATATCATACGTGAAGTCCCGAATTTTGTCCGCGTGGAGGGGCACACTGACAACAGCACGATAACTCAGGCGCAGATGAAGGAGGGCTACAAGTCCAACTGGAACCTTTCATCTGCAAGGAGCCTCTCGGTACTTGAATATATAATCAACACGAACAATGTTGATCCGAGAAAGATGTCATCTGTTGCTTTCGGTGAGTGGAGGCCTATTGATGACAACAATACGCCCGAGGGGAGGGCGTACAACCGCAGGGTAGATATTGTTATACTCAAAGAGAGAATGGTTGAAGAATCCAAAGATAAGAGGATATACAGGCCATTGCCTGATGAGGAGTGGAGATAATCTATTTTGCTGACATTTCTGCCATAATCTGTGTAATGTTCTCCTTGCAGCGGTCCCTGTACTCGTTAATCATTCCCGATTCAGGGAGTTTTGAAAGGTCGTCATGAAGTATCTCGTAAACCTTCAGGGCATCGGCCTTGTTGCCTGATTCGTAATAGAACTTTGCCTGGGCAAAGCGTGCGGGGTAGAATGAAGGGTTTCTTTCTATAATCTCGGCAACAATTTTCATCGCCTCATCCCTGCCGTTCCTGTGATAAAACAGGAGAATAGCAAGGCCATATGCCGCGTCATTATAGCCGGGCTGTTTTTCAAGGGACTTCCTGTAATATTGTTCGGCAGTTTCAAAATCCCGGGCATTATCAAAATCGTAGCCTTTGTTTGCATAAGCCAGTCCCATCTGGTAGAATACCGCTGCCCCTGACTCACCGTATTTCATGGCTTTCTGCATGGCATCAATTGCCATATCCCACATTTTCTTTTCGAGATAGACCGAGCCAAGCAGCATGTACTGTTGTGCAAGGCGACCTACTGTTGTAACATCCTTAACCGGTTCCTTTTCAAGCCTGGCGATTTTATCGCTGATATCGTGGATCTGCGTGTCGCTTTTTCCTTTTAATTCTTTGCGCATATTGCAGCTGAAAAGATTAAAATAGGAATTTATAGATAGTATTACAGCAAAAATAATTATGAAAATTACAAAGAGGATTGCAGCACGTTTCTGTTTCATTTAACACCAGCTCCGATGTGGTAAGATTAATATGTGCGTTATGTCGCCTATGTCAAGCATGAAACCATGCCTGCCTGTTATAAATGATTTATCATACAGCTCACTTTATAAGAAGGGCAGAATGCTCAAAGCGTATTTTCGGGGCTTCATGTACTTCAAAACCTGCAAGTTCGGCAGCCCGAAGTGAATCAGTGAATTCATTTTCTGTAACATGCCCTGAAGGCTCGGAAAAAAGCAGCATCCCTCCTTTTTTCATGCTGCTGTAGATTTCAGCAAAGAGTTTTTTATGGTCGGGGATTTCATGAACCACAGCAAAGAGCAGGCAGAAATCAATACTGTCATCAAGATCATGTATATTCAGGGATTCAGGGAGAGCCATACGCGTAATTATCCTGCCTGACAGGCCTTTTGATGCGGCTTTGCGTAACAGGGCTGAAAGCATCTTCTCCTGGATATCAACACAGTAGATGCGGCAGTCTGCTCCTCCCTTATGTGCCATGGGTATTGTAAAAAAACCCATGCCGGGGCCTATTTCGAGTATTCTTGAACCATTCTGAATAAATGGCGCTGTTATTTTTTCAGGATTATGAATGATTTTGCGAAGGGGATTTGCCAGGAAATAACCGAGCCACCAGGGGCACACAAAATTTTTCATAAACACCTCTGTATACATGTATTGACAGTATATAAAATATCATGTATTTCATGGATTATTGCGATAATATTTTGTACCTGTGAGAAACCGGTTTATT
>CAYTSF010000032.1:0-26896 GCA_964440335.1 uncultured Leptospirales bacterium | reverse complement strand
TCGATGAAACAATGATAACTGTTAACAAGTACCTTGAAATCATGGCAATTACAAGTGAACTGACGATCAGGTATCTGCAGCCTGCATTTATCAATGAAAATCTTTACATACGCGGCTGGTTTGTCAAAAAAAGCAAACGCGTTATTGAAAACAGGGCTGAAATCGAGAACGAAATGGGTAAAATAGTTGCAAGGGCCAAGGGAAAATATATCGAAGTTGATGAGATTCCACAGCAGGAATAGTGAAAATATTTCTTAACCAAGCACTATCAATTTATTACTCAGTTTGTTTCCTGATTTGATTACCCGGATTGAAGGATTAGTTTTATAAAACAGGCTTTTTGTGTTTTACATAAAAATCTAACACCGGTTTGGAAACATAAATAAATTGAACACCCCTGACATAAGCCGAAGTGGTGGAACTGGTAGACGCACCGGACTCAAAATCCGGCGGGGGCAACTCCGTGAGGGTTCGATTCCCTCCTTCGGCAAAAAAAAAACATGGCTGCCTTATGGCAGCCCTATTTTTAATATATTCACAAAAGACCGGAATCGTATGTGGCGGGTCTTACGGGTTTAGGGTTTTTGGAGGGTTTTTGAGGTGATCCCGGCCTCCGGTGTTTATTCAATACATTTTATAAAAGATTCTCTATGCGATGCAGATTCATGTTACGCCCGGTTATGATTTCACCGCTGAATTCTTCAAGAATCCTGGCAACTGTTTCATCAAAGGTTTTTCCATCTTCAGCACGCCTTGATCCTTTAACAAAGCTTTTACCTCTCTGTTCCCTTCTTGCAGACGTAAATAGACATAAACTCTCTTTTTGTGTAGCATATGTTCTCATTTCACTCTCTCTTGAACTATAATGTACATGCGGAAAAACCGCAAGCCGGACAGAAAAAACAGCCTGATTCAGGTATAAGTGAAAAACCGCAGTCAGGACATATCAGTGATGAAATATTCAATCTATACATGGCAATCTCCATCAAACAATTGTATAGTAAATATTTGTTTAGTAAAAAGCAAGCTTTTTTTATCTCAAAACTGAAAAATTTCAAAATTTTACACGATTTTTGATGTCCCATTATTTCCAGGCTCCCGGCGGAGAATATTTCCAACATATATTTATATCTGCCAAACGAAAGAGGTTCATAAAATAAACAGGTTCTCGCGTACTTCGTTAAACCCGGCACATGCAGTGTAAACATCGATGCATAGACACAAAAGGGTAACAGGAAAAAATTCAGTGTATACGCTGCTCTATAGGTGAAGCCGGAATAAATACCTTAATTAATCTGGTTAATGAGCCGGGGCCGGAATGCGGATACTTCCTGTAATAACATAAATTATTTGAAATCACCCATAAAAAGAATTTGATCTGAAGAAGGCAGACTTTATTTTTGTAATATGAATACCGGTTTAATTGATAATTGTAACTTTAACATCTAATTCAATTCTTACCTGTATCAACGCTTGTATGCCCGATCTGAATAAAACGATTAATTTTAATTAAAGGAACATTAAAGATGACTACTCCCTCTCCTGAACAGGAAAAAGCTTTTAACGAAATACTTAAAATGAATATAGATGATGCAGAGGTGAAACCTGAATCAGTAGGTGAACATCCCGGAGTTAAGGTTCATGAGTCCGAAATAAACTTCGACATACTCCCTGAACAGCTCGAAGAATACCTCAACAAGTACGTTGTGGGCCAGGAATCAACAGTGGAGGTCATTGCCACGAAGGTCTGCACGCATTTTAACCGCATGAAAATTGAAAAATCGATTCCCGATGAGCAGCGCATCATCGGCAACATAAAGAGCAACATGCTGCTCATAGGGCCCACGGGTGTGGGTAAAACCTACATTATCAAGCTCATAGCGAAGAAAATCGGCGTACCTTTTGTGAAGGCAGATGCCACCAAATTCAGCGAAACCGGTTATGTGGGCGGTGACGTTGAGGATCTGGTGCGCGAACTTGTTCATGAGGCCGACGGCGACATTACCAGGGCCGAGTACGGCATCATCTACATAGACGAGATTGACAAGATAGCATCATCGGGCAACGTCGTCGGGCCTGATGTATCGCGGACCGGCGTACAGCGCAATCTCCTGAAACTCATGGAGGAATCAGACGTTGACCTGAAAACGCCCCATGACCTTGCGTCACAGGTTGAGGCCGCCATGGAGGCACAGCGTACAGGCAAGGTAACGCGTAAAAAGATCAACACGAAAAACATCCTCTTCATTGTTTCCGGAGCATTTACCGGCCTTGATGAGATCATAAATAAAAGGCTCAACAAGCAGAGTATTGGATTCGAAAAGCAGCGCCTTACGGGAAACGTTTCTGAAAAAATCGTCAGGCATATGCGCACAGAGGACCTCATTGAGTACGGGTTTGAGTCGGAATTTATCGGCAGGCTTCCTGTATATGTTGTGCTGAACGAGCTTGACGTTGAAGGATTATACAAAATCCTCAAGAACCGTTTCAGCACTGTTATACTGGGCAAGAAGATGGACTTTCTCGCTTACGGAATTGAGCTGGACTTCAGCGACGAGGCGCTCTATGAACTGGCAAAACGCGCGCACCTTGAAAAGACCGGCGCAAGGGGACTTTTAAGTGTATTCGAAAAGCTGCTTATCAAGTTTGAAAAGAAACTCCCGTCAACCGGCGTAAAAAAACTTTCAGTGGATCTGGAGCTTGTAAACAATCCGCTGGAAGTTCTCGACAAAGTGCTGTTAGAAGACGGAGTAAGCCACTTCCAGAAGGAATTTCTCATTGAACACGGCATTTACCTCACATTCGATGAAGGGGCAAAGGGCAGAATTCAGTCCAGGGCCGGGGATGAGAATAAAAAAATTGCGGCTCTGTGCAGCGAGCTTTTCGGCGACTATTTCCATGGAATAAGGCTGATGAAACTGGAGAACTTCACGATTCCGGGCGAAGCCGTTGATGACCCCAAGGGGTTCCTGGACTCGTATATAAAGAAAAACTACAGGCAGTAAGGAATTTTTCCATACAACAATGAGAGGACGAATCAAATCCGCTTAACCCTGGTCGCCAAACTCCTTTATCTTCACAAGCAGTTCATCCCTTCGTTTTATGAGCTGCTTGCCTTTAAAGGTGTCCCGCACCTTTTTTGGCTCATCGAATGTGGCGATCATTTCGAAGCTCAGCCTGTTGGGCTCCTTCTTCCTTCTTAAATCAATGATTTCGTCAACAGTAGGGAGTATTATGGCATAAAGGGCGTATGGCGTCTGTATAAGCGAGTGCCCCCTGTTGAGGTATGCCTCGGAAAACCCCCCGTCTATGTTGATTGCCCTGCCGTCAGCGGTGGCTATCTTCTGCCCCTTGCTTATGTCAATGGGGGTATGGCCGAATACAATCCGCTCAACGTTGAACTCCTCGACCAGCCTGTTCATGAAATCGGGATTGTTGATGTTTTTGCCCCAGTAGAGTGTCTTTTCTTTATGCAGGGCCTTGTCCCTGTAAAAGTAGCGTTCAAAGGTCTTCATGGCGTCTTTGCCGAAAAGCGGCGACTTGGGGCCGCACCAGAGGTAGAACATCATGGCAAGCTGGAAAGGCTCCTGTACCCTGTCCTCAAGGTAATTCTGCCCTATATCCCTTATTGTTATCTGTATATGGTCAAGGAGCTCCTTTCCCTTCTTACCGTATAACTCCTCGAAGTTGCCATCCTCGGTGCTGGGTACGAGCGCATGTATGTTCATAATGTAATTGTTTATATGGTACAGTTTGCCCTCGACGAAGAGGTATTCCATGAGCCTGCGTATCTGCTTGCTGCCGGTAAACTGTTTTACCAGGTCGTTGATAATCTCCTCCTCTTCATCGGTGAGCTTCAGCGGATCATCGAGTATGAGCGTGGGGAAGTGCGTATCGGAAAGTCCTGTTGTGTCGCCGCTTTTCATCATTGCTGCAAGCTTTTCAAGGTTAAGCCTGGAGTTCATTCCAAGCTGCGGGTATTTCATAATTGTCTGTTCTTCGAGCTTGAACTGGATCATGGCAAGGGTCTTTTCAAGCTTTCTGGAGATCTCCATGCGCGCCTTGAAATTTCCTGATATCTTTCCCGGATAAAGTTTTTCGGCGAATTCCTTCAGCCTGGTTATGTTGATCCCCACCCTGCCCAGAAAATCAAGGTTGTCATACCTTACGCTGATCCTGAGCGCCTCGGCAATGAGCGACTTGTTGCCTGCTGCCGCCCCCATCCAGAGAATGTCATGGTTTCCCCATACGAATTTCACGAATGGTTTAAGGTCCCGCTGCGAGAGTATGCGGAGTATCTTGTCCGGCTCATCCCCCCTGTCAAAAACATCCCCCAGCACTATGAGCTGCCCCAGAATGACCTGCTTTACTATTTTGGAAAGCGCGGTGATTACCTTGTCTGCAATAATTTCATTTTCATAAACAACGTTCGGCACGTGGAAGTTCAGTATGAGGTTTTCAAGCAGGGGCTTCAGGTCACGGTTGATGCTCCCCCTTATCTGGTCGAAGTCATGGACACCCTGCACCTTGTATCGTATGATATTCAGGAGCGCGGAGATTACATCCTGCCGCTCAATGTGAAAATCATCGGACTGGATATACTTTTCTTTCTTAATGATCCGGTCGATATGCTCAAGCTTTTCATTGGAAAAAGTTTTGGGAAGCGCTTCAAATGCAGTACGCCAGACCAGCCCGAACCTCCCTTTAAGGATAGAGACAAAGCGTTCACCCGCACCGTGGGGATCGCTTATCCACAGGGTAGTATCGATGTTCATCTCAAGGCGCGATTCAATATCCGCCAGCTCCCTGATCATCTCATGAAAAGTGGTAATGCTCTGTTCTTCCGACATAAACCCCCCGTGGACGCTGAAATCATTCCAGGTGTAAATTTTGCGGTAATAAGCCGGAGTTGTCAATTTATTTTATGTGCGCGAGCAGGCAGGATAGCGGACCGGAAATATGATCTTATTGCGGCAGCATGCCCCCGGTTTAATTCTACGGCAATGAGACCCATCGATGGCGTGTTAATGCTTGTAAACTCCGGATATGCGCTGCGGGAAAAATAATAACCGGCCGTAAATAGTACTAATCAAAACCCGGAAAATGCCGATTTATTATTAGCATACAAAACCACGGAGGGTTATATGAGTATTAAGGAAATAAACAATGTTTTCAACAAGGGCCTCGACATGATGAGAAACGGCAATTACAAGGAAGCTGAAGCACTTTTTGAAAAAGCAAAAAACATGACTCTTGATAGCAACAGAAAATAATTTTTCACAGATATCACACAATGAGTCAAAAAAGCCGGCTGGTATGCCGGCTTTTTTATTATTACAGGTTGTCCCTGATAAGCGTGCCCATCTCTGCGGTGCCCACCTGCTTCTTCCCCTGCGACATGATATCGCCTGTGCGGTAGCCCTGCTCCAGCACCTTTTCTATAGACCTGAAAATTCTCTGGTAGGCTTCGTCAAGTCCGAAGCTGTACTTGAGCATCATGGCCGCAGAGAGTATCTGCGCAATGGGATTGGCTATACCCTTGCCTGCTATGTCCGGGGCCGATCCCCCCGCAGGTTCGTAGAGCCCGAACGTCCCGTCAGAGAGGGATGCTGACGGGAGCATGCCGAGAGAACCCGTGATCATGGATGCCTCATCCGAAAGTATATCGCCGAACATATTGTCGCATAACATGACATCAAACTGACGCGGGTTGCGCACCAGCTGCATGGCTCCGTTGTCAACGTAAAGGTGGTTTACAGTAACCTGCGGGTATTCCTTTGCTATCTCTTCGACCACTTCCCGCCAGAGCAGCATTGTTGAAAGAACATTGGCCTTATCTATCGATGTGACCTTTTTGCCGCGTTTCATTGCTGTTTCAAAGGCAACACGGGTAATCCTGATTATCTCATCGCGGGTGTATACGAGGGTGTCGAATCCCCTGTCGTGGTCTTTGCCCTTGGGCTGGCCGAAGTAGATGCCGCCTGTAAGTTCCCTGATAATCATTATGTCAAAGCCGTCTCCAATGATTTCGGGTTTGAGTGGCGATGCGTCCTTGAGCTCTTTAAATACAATGGCCGGCCTCAGGTTTGCGTAGAGGTTGAATTTTTTCCGCAGGGGCAGCAGCGCACCGCGTTCAGGCTGTTCCTCGGGAGGGAGCTTCTCCCATTTTGGCCCGCCGACAGAGCCGAAAAGCACAGCGTCTGACTCCTGACAGATTTTTACTGTTGTCTCGGGAAGCGCCTTGCCTTCGTTGTCGATCCCGGCGCCGCCTACATTCGCGTAGGTATAGGAAAATTCTATTTTGTAAAGCTCACTGATCCTGTTGAGGACCTTTATCGCCTCTTCAATTACCTCCGGGCCTATACCATCCCCTGGCAGCACCGCTATCTTTTTAACTGTCATAAAGTCTCCATTATGTGCGCATGATTAACCGGCCGATCTGATGCCGGTTACCTGTAACAAAGATTAAAAACACTTTTTGTGTCAAATACAAATCATTCCCGAAAAATCAAAAAGAGTTACAGGATTGCATGAATACAGGTGCGCCGAACCGGTATCTAAAAAATAGTTTATTGCAAAAAAATCATGTATATTCTTAAATAATACCGCATCTGCTAAAACAAGGAGTGAACTATGAAATCATCCGGAAAATACCTTTTTATACCCGTATTGCTGGCAGCATCAATCGTCTTTTCACTTGTTATCACCACAGCGATTGCACAGAAGGGCTCTAAGAATTATAAGGATAACGTAAAGAAGCAGAAGGAAGAACAAAAACGTTCTGTCAGCGAAATCAAACAGCTGATGAAGAAAATCAACGATGACATAAAAAAGCGAAACCTTAAATTCAGGGTCGAGCTTAACGAAATGATGAAATATAAGATCGCGCAGATTACCGGAGGGAACCCGCCTGACCAGGACGAGGTAAAAAAACGCGAGGAAGAGAGAAGGAAGCAGGAGGAGCTCGACCGTCAGAATGAGGAGAAGAGGCGCCAGGATGAACTGAAACGCCAGGAAGAGGAACGGAAAAAACGCGAAGAAGAGATAAACAGAGAAAAGGACAGGAAGAGGCAGGAGGAGCTGAAGCGCCAGGAGGAGGAACGCAGGAAGCAGGAGGATAAAAAACGTAAAGAGGATGACAAACGCAGGGATATGTCTGACCGCAACGTCGCCCTGGAGATTGCGCCCGATCCAACTGCAAAGGCCTTTAACTGGAGAGATAAAAACCTTGTGACCGAGGTCAAGTTCCAGGGGAGCTGCGGAAGCTGCTGGGCATTTACATCGGCCGCTGTTTATGAAACCGGTTACCTCATTAAAAACAACGTGACCCTGGACATCTCCGAGCAGTTTATCCTGGACTGCGCTGAGGATAAAAACGGCAACGACGCAGGCAGCTGCGATGGCGGATGGTACGGCGGTGTTTTTGATTACCTCATGCTGACAGGCGCAGCATATGAAAAGGACAATCCGTACCAGACAAAAGGTGGCAAGTGTTCTTCAACAGGCAAGACCGGTTACAAGGTGATCAAGTGGGGGTACATGCGAAGGGACGCGGGCATACCAGGTGTTGACGAAATGAAGGTTGCCATTTCGAGGTACGGAGCAATCGCCGCGTGCGTGAAGGTTACGCCGGCGTTCCAGGCATACAAGAGCGGCATTTTCGACGAGTTCGCCAAAGTATCAGGCCCGAACGACATCAACCATGCCATTACAATTGTGGGCTGGGACGACACGAAAAAGGCCTACCTTGTAAAAAATTCATGGGGCCCTAAATGGGGCGAGAATGGCTACATCTGGATTGAGTACGGCTGCAACAATATAGGTTTCGGCGCAACATGGGCAGTTGTAGTATCTGAATAGGAGATAGAATATATGAAAAAAATAATTGTTCCACTGCTGATGCTTTCTTTTTTGTTCACCGGATGTTCATGTAAAGTCAGGGATGCAGAGATTCAGGGATTCCTTGCAGGCCCCGGTACAACGGCCTTTGAAGCAGCGAGCGATGAACCGGTAGTAATAAAATTCAAGTCGCGCCTGAGCACCGGTTACAGCTGGAAATTCATGGGCACGTCTGCTGAAGGGATTACACTTGAAAGCGAAAGTTCATGTACCATCGACGAGGGTATAGCAGGCGGAGAGGACATGCAGATATTTAAATTCAAGGCTGCGAAGGGTGAGTATACGCTTACATTCAAGTACGCGGAACACTGGAAAAAGAAACCTGAATATAAAGAGACCGGTGTCGTGAAGGTAACAGTTAAATGACGCAGGCAGTTCCTGCCGCCCTCATTTACCGGCAGGAACATTTTTCATCCCCTGGAGCACCTCGTCGTATTTATTCGAAGCATTCCAGAACAGGTAGCCGTAACACCCAGAGTCAACAGAACCCCTGACCTGCTCGACAATATAATCCGCGTTATACCGTGAAACCCTCCATCCGAAAGCCTGGAGCCAGGGCCTGATTATTACCCTCCTTCCCGAAAGCTCTGCCACCTTGCTGCAGCCGGTGTAGACAAAGTAATAGGGGCTGTCGCCCGGCTTTGCGTAGCCGTCAAACTCATTGTTAAAGTGGGATGGATAAACCATGGGCGAAATGACATCGCAGTTTTCGGCAAGGAGATCTATCTGCTGCCCCAGCTTTCTTACATCAACGTCCTTGCCCCAGGCAATGACACCGAAGATGTCGATTGACAGAAAACAGTTCCGATTCTTCATCTCCTGGTGCGCATTTTTCAGGAAGAGTGCGATGGCATCGGTCTTCTCCATCCTGCCGCTGCTCCATGCGTAGGCCGCATCTGCCTGGTCGCCCACAGTGGGGAACCTTATATAGTCAAACTGGATTTCATCGATACCGGCATCAGCAAGCTCGCATGCAAGGGCTATGTTGTAATCCTGCACCTTCCTGTTCGTCGGGTCGCACCATTTCTCCCTGTTGCCGGGATTCCAGTCCCCCCCTGTCTTTTTCGAGCGTATCCTGCACTCAGGGTCACTATCATAAAGCAGGTGGTCCCTGAACACTGCTATCCGCGCTATGATGTACATTCCGTTTCTGCGGCACTCGCGGATAAGTTTCGGCAGGTTGTCTATGGCCCCCTTCCTGTTCAGGTTGAATGCCTTCACCTCGTCAATGCTGCTCCTTGTATGAACGATGCCGGTGATATCCTTCACATCAATGACTATGGCGTTTATGCCCGCGGCCTTCAACGCAGGAAGTTTTTCGACAAACCTGCTGCTCCCTGCAGTGTCACCGGTAAAATAGACACCGCGCACATAGGGGACCTTCTGAGCCCTGCCCGCCCTGTTATCAGGCACAAAGGGGGGCGCGGCATTTTTTATGATAACAATTTCGCCGGCATTGATTATGCTCTGCGAGATCCTGTTTGTTGACAGGATCGATTCTTTGAGGTCATACAACCTGTAGTATTCAGTAAGCTCGATAATTTTACAGGCCAGATCGTGGACTCGAATATTTTGCGGCGCATGGTAAAAAATCACACCTGCAAAATGGGTCACACCTGCGGGCAGGTCTGCGTATGGATTAATGCACTTTTTATATCTCTCGGCATTGATGATGCTGACTGTATTCTCAGGTTCGCCGTAGAGGCCCAGGGTGCGTATAACAATGGAGCGCGCCAGGTCTGCGGCATAAACAATTTTCGAGTAACCTGATGCCAGTATAAAAATTGCCGCTATGACAGCGACACCAGTAAGTGCAAAATATTTTACTTTCCCCGGCATATTTAATCCATCTTCCTGAGTATTGAGGCAGTGCCCTGAGCGCGGGCCCCGGACCGGCAGCCGCAGAATCGCGCCGCCTGTTTATGTCATATGAACTCATTAAAAAAAGCAATTATTAACACGTAAAGAAAAAAATAATTGAATATTAACGGACAGGTATAATTACATTAACACGATGATAAATGAACTGATAATAAAAACCGGGAAAAAAGCCCTTAACTATCACAGGGGATATACTGATTTTCGCAACTACGTGAAATCCATATTTATCTCTTTCAGGTCTCTCAGGCACCTGAGGTTCAGGTCTATATACAACATCATCATAAACCAGACCAGGTTTACCGGCATCGATGCCCTGGCTGTGGTCATGATCATAGCACTGCTCCTGGGCGGGACTGTCATTATCCAGGCCCTCACAAGCCTGCCGAAATTCGGGGTTGCCGGGTTCCTGGGGAATCTGCTGGTAATAATCATAGCGCGCGAACTGGGGCCCCTGGCCACTGCGCTCATCGTAATAACGCGGTCCGGCTCTGCAATCGCCACGGAGATATCCGTGCAGAAGTGGTCGCGCGAAATACTCTCAATGGAGCTCATGGGCATAGATACAAAGCTCTACATCGTATTCCCCAGGATCATCGCTTCAATTCTTTCCATACTATCCCTGATTATCATATTTGACATTGTAGCCTTCATCGGCGGTTACATCATATCACAGACCGTGGTCTATATACCCATGGACACTTTCGCCCAGTCATTAATTGACGCCTTTACATTCAAGGACATCGCCACAGCCATGATAAAAAGCGTAGTCTTCGGGATTACTATTCCGCTCATCTGCTGCTACTACGGGTTTAAGCCCAATTCCAAGTTTGAGATTCCCATTTATGTATCAAAGGCTGTAATCCGCACACTCTTTGTGACGATTATAGTCAATATAGCCGTATCGACAATATTCTACCTGGTATAGATCGCATGGATGAAACCCTTTTTGACATACAGAATGTAACCTACAGGCCCAATAACTTTCTTGTTTTCGACAAGGTCTCTCTCAGTATTGAGCTGGGGGAGGATGTTATTGTTTTCGGGCCCGAGGGTTCAGGATCAGGTGGCCTCTTTGACCTTATAGTACAGACCGGCGTAGATTTCGAGGGAGAGATACTTTTCAAAGGCAAGTCAATACGGGAGTTTGATTACCTGGGAAAGTTCAATTACAAAAAAGATGTCGGTTATGTTCACGGGGATTACGGACTCATAAGCAACATGACCGTTGAGCAGAACATTGGGCTCCCGCTGGAATACCACTCATCACTTACAGGACCCGAGGTGAAAAAACTGGTCGATAAAATGGTATACGAGATGAACCTTGACCACTGCAAGAAACTGAGGCCCATAGACCTTACCCGGTCAGAGATACTGCGCACCAACTTTGCCAGGGCGCTCATACTTGACCCTGACATGCTCTACATAGAGAACGCACTGGAAGACCACTGCCCACTGAATATCAAGTCACTTCTGGACTACCTTAAAGAAAGGGTAACGCGCCCCAGGAAGACAATGATACTCATAACCTTCTTCCCTGAAAATTTTATTGATCTTGCCAGCACATTCATTATGTTCTTTAACGGGAGGATCGTATTCAAGGGCAACAGGGACGAGTTCCTCAACTCGGACAACCCATACCTTGTACAATATAAAACCAATTCAATTTCAGGACCCATGGTAATATTATGATAAAGCTGCCATTTAAAAAACTAACTCTGAAAAATCCCAACGAATACAAGGTAGGCCTGTTTTTAATTATACCCGCTGCCATCCTGATTCTCTTCGTGCTGCTGAAGCTGGGGTATTCCATATCAGGCTCAACTATTGATGTTTACCTGAAGGTTGACAACATATCCTCCCTCAAAAAGGGTACGCCTATAAAAATGAAGGGCTACGAAGTAGGACGCGTAGTTGAACTGACCCCGGTCTACAGGCCGACCCTTCACTTCCTTGCAGTCATGAGGATTAAAAGCGACATCGACCTTCACGAGGACTGCTCTGCCGTGATCCTTAACCAGAACATAATCGGAGACCCGGCCATAGAGCTTCATAACCCTGACCGGAAGGGCTCACCCCTGCGGAACGGAGACGTTATCGAAGGGCTCGAGTATGTCAACCTGGAGGCAGTGCTTAACGGCGTCCATGCACTTCTCACTACACTGAACGAAACGGTAACCGTTGTTAAACAGATATCCCTTAACAGCAGGAACGACATAAGCGGTGTTCTCACCACGCTCAAGGGGAGCATGGAGAACATAAACTCCATACTCTCCAACTCGCAGAGCAACATCATCGCGATGCTGCAGGCCTTCAGGGACACAGCTGTGACCATGCAGGAGATTTCGGCAGAGCTCAAGAAGCATCCTATGAAATTCATAATGGGCGGCAAGGATGAAGAGGAAAACGGCGGGAAGAAGGAGGAGGAGAAAAAGTAAAGCCCCCTCCGCCGTTGCTATTTATCTTTGATGTTTATTGTTTCCTTTACCCTGTAGGGGGGCATCTTCTGCGATTCATGGTAGGTGCGTATCATGATCTCCGCTATTATGCCCATCTGTATAAACAGGACAGAAACAATAATCAGCATAATCGAAAGCATAAAGAGGGGATTTCCGGTCATGTCCTTGTGCTTCAATACTTTCATAAGTATTACGGCAATCCCGCTTATAAAACCCCCGATGAGCATTACAAACCCCGTTCCGCCGAAAACATAAATCGGCTTCGTTGAGTACGACCCCATGAACTTCACTGTGACAAGGTCAAGGAGCACCTTGAAGGTCCGTTTGATCCCGTACTTTGACTGACCGAACTGCCTTGCGTGGTGCCCGACCGGCACTTCGGTAATCCTCGCTCCGATCCACGAGGCGTGTACCGGTATGAACCTGTGCATCTCGCCGTAGAGGTTAACCTGGCGCAGCACGTCACCCCTGTATGCCTTCAATGAACATCCCAGGTCATGGAGAGGCACGCCTGTTACTTTCGATATGAGCCGGTTGGCAATCCTTGAGGGGATCTTGCGTGACACAAGCTTGTCCTTCCTGTTCTTTCTCCATCCGCTTACTACGTCGTATCCCTCTTCGATTTTAGCCAGCAGGTTCACTATGTCCTCAGGCTCGTTTTGCAAGTCTGAATCCATGAAAACGAGAACTTCTCCCGATGAATAATCAATCCCCGCTGCCATGGCGGCAGTCTGTCCGAAGTTCCTCCTGAAGTTCACCACCTTGACCCTTTTGTCTTTTGAAGCCAGGGCCTGGAGTATCTCACCCGACTTATCTGTGCTGCCGTCATTGACAAAAATTATTTCATAAGTCTTTGCAAGGCCGGAAAGGGCTTTCACCACCACGCTGTACTGAAGTTCAAGGCTCTCCTCTTCATTGTAGACAGGCAGCAGCACGGAAAGGTAGGGATTTTTTGAAGCAGCCTTTGCAGGTTTAACAGCGGCCATTATTTTTCTCCGTTTATATTCTCTTTAACCCTCACTTGACCGGAGGGACGGGGAAGGTTCAGGATATGAAAGCCCCTCCCACCTGGCCTCCCCCGTCAGGAGGGAGGGGTGCTGAATGAATCGCATGCACACATTACAGAAAATTTCTTCAATAAAAAAGTTGCTGTATAATCACAACTATATTAAAACAGGCTTCATACAGTCAACTAATTGCTTTTATAAAACCTCCTGAATTTAAAAAAGGAAAAAATGGATACCGTTAAAAAAAATTCACTTTTGTCTCCTCTTGGCACATATGATGATTATCCCGAAATGCTGCTTTCATTCAAGGCTGCTGAAGGTACAAAAATTTACGGCTGCACAACACCCCTGATCCCACCTGAAATCCCCCTGGCATTTAACATACTGCTCCTCAAGATTCCAGAGGCAGTTTATAAATCCCCGGAATTAAAAAAGAGCATGAAGAGCGTGTACGATGCGATAATTGTCCCGGACTGCCAAGGGATCTGCTCTGAGAATCCATTCCCTGAGATAAAAAAGTTCAGTTTCAGCTTCTCTCCGGGATGGGGGGAGGATGCATCCGTATCCATCCATAACAGCTTTGCCGGGATGCTGCGCGAACTTGAAGGAATCGACATAAAATCCATCAATATCGGTGAGCTTAAAAGCCGCACTGCCATGTACGAAAACCTGCGAAGAACAGTTCGCGGCATATGCGCAGCAGCAAACGAAAAGCACGGCATACTGACGCCGGGTGAACTCTCCCTGGTCTTTGAAGCCGGGCTCGCGCTCCCGCCCGAAAGGGCACTGGCGCTGCTCGCTCCGGTGCTTGAATGGGCAAGGGGGATTACGGGAACAGCCCCTGAGGGGCACAGCGCCATGCT
This sequence comes from uncultured Leptospirales bacterium, assembly GCA_964440335.1. Classification (GTDB taxonomy): domain Bacteria; phylum Spirochaetota; class UBA4802; order UBA4802; family UBA5550; genus JAAYBQ01. Next base: position 12,790 of record CAYTSF010000032.1, on the reverse strand, counting down.
CTTTGGCGGCAGGGAGTTCCCCCATGAAACAGCTGCGTTAATAGAATCCTGCGGGATCAATGTGGCAGAGGACGATTCCTGCTCCGGTAGACGCTGCTTCGACCTTTCTGTAAATGCAGCGTCAGACTACCTGTTTTATGAGCTGCTCGACGCATACTCCTACAGGCCGCGCACCCCGTGCACGCGCACAGCAGAGGAGAGATACGAACTCCTGTACAGGCTGCTCAAAAACCATGGCGTTGAAACAGTAATATTCTTTAAAGGCGGGGGATGTTCCATTCAGGATGAACATGTGGACTTCCTGCGGGTCAGGATGATGCGCGATAGTGTTGACCCGCTGGAAGTATATGGTGCTGATTGTGAGACAGTGGTAAAAAAGTACCTGGACGGCTACTGACCGGCTTATTTACCGATCAGTTCATAGTATTCGCAGCCTATATTGAATGCCTCCCTGAGGAAAAGATCCTTCTTCAGATCGATCCCCTTCTTGCTATGATCAGACCTGTACTTCTCCTCAAGGTCCTTCTCTTTCCTGCGGTCAATATCCGATTCCTCTTTCAGGCTTATGGTTTTGTTCTTCAGCTTCTTTTTGTATTCTTCTATCACAGCCCTGAGTTCCTTGTATTCACCCTTGCTTGTCCTTGCATTGGACTGCCTGCTCAGCTTCTCGACTATGCTGCCGTTGACATACCTGAGCGCCTTGTAACTGGAAGCCTTGATCCTCTCCCACTGGAGCGGGTACTTGTTCTCTTTCTCGCTGAAGTCCCAGACCGAGGTGAGGTCAGGAACAAAAATATCAGGGGCAATGCCCGTGAGCTGGTTAGATGTCCCGCCAGGCTGATAAAAGATATTAATGGTTATCTTGATAGCGCTGGTGTTCTTGTTAAGTGAAATCATGGTCTGCACAGTGCCCTTGCCGTAGGTGTTGGAGCCGCCTACGATGAGCCCCCTTTTGTAATCCTTGATCGCGCCGGCAAGGATCTCCGAGGCGCTGGCGCTGAAATTATCCACAAGTACAACAAGCGGCCCGGCGTATGTTATTGATGAATCGGTATCCGAATAGACCTTTGGTGAATACTTTTTGCTAACCACCTGGACTACGGGGCCATCCTCAATGAAGAGCCCTGCAATGTTTATGGCTTCATCCAGCAGGCCGCCGCCGTTGCCCCTGAGGTCAAGGACAACAACATCCACTTTCTCAGCCTTGAGTTTCTCCAGGTGCATTCTCATATCCTCTGACGAGCTCTTGCCCCTCTCCCGGTCTGCGTAAAATGACGGAAGCTTAATGTAGCCCACCTTGTATGTTTTGCCATCTTTGGTATATGATTCTATGTAGGATTCCGCGTCGCTGTCCTCAAGGTTGATCTCCTCCCTTACAATGGGGAGTATGATCCTTTCAGTTTTACCGCCAGTGTCACGGAGTACGGTGAGCCTTACCCTTGTGCCTTTTTTGCCGCGGATAAGGTTTACCACATCCTTGAGATCCATATCAATGACATCAACGAACTCCCCTTCATCCTGTGCCACGGCAACAATTTTGTCATTTGACTTGAGCCTCTGCCCCTCCGGGAGCTTATCAGCTGCTCCGCCGGGGATAATCGATTCAACAATGGTGAATCCATCTTCTGACTTGAGCCTTGCGCCTATCCCCTCCAGCTTCAGCTCCATGGAAATAACGAAGTCCTTGTACTCCTCCTCGGCCAGGTAGTTAGAGTGGGGGTCAAGCGCTGTAGTAACTGCGTTGAGGAATATGCTCAGTAGCCTGCTGTCATTAATCTCATCTATCCTTTTCTTCGCTATATTGTATTTCTTTATAAGCTTCTCTTTTGCCTCTTTCATCGATTTGCCTGAAGAGACCAGGTTCAACAGCTGTAGTTTTATGTTCTTTCTCCACCTGTCGGTCATGTCCGCCTTGTCCTTTGCGAACTGAACCTTTTCCCTGTCTGTGACTATTGTTTCATCTTTTGTAAAGTCATAGTCATCTTTTATAAGATCGTTAAACAGTGCCATACCCTCGTCAGTCCTCTGCTTGTAGAGGTTAAAAATCTCGTATACAGCCCTGTAATCGTCCCTTGTGATATAATCGTCAAAAAAAAGCTCATGCTTTGAAAGCTGCTTGATGTCTGACTGGTAGAAGTAGTATTTCCCGTAATCGAGGTAATCGATAAAATTGCTGAATATGCGCCGGGAGATATTGTCATCAAGGCTGTCATACTCAACATGGTATGCCAGTACCTGGCTTATGAGTGTCTTCATCTCGGACTGTTTAAGCCCCTGGGACTGCCTGAAACAGGCGACTACAATGATAAAAGTTAAAATCGGTATCAGTCTTTTTTTGTACATCTGGAACTCCAAAAAATAGAATTATAGGTGAGCCCACAAGGGGCTTTTACAAGGGGATAAGCCCCTCAGAGCCGTTTCACGGTAAATCAGATATACTGCCGTTTTAGAAGTGGAAGTATCAAAAAAATCATTTCTAAACAGTACTTTGGTATACATTAAAAGTATAATCAAATATTTCAAGGTATTTTTCAGGTGCAGGGGCACGGGCAGGCCGGATTTTTTTATTGACACCCCCCGCTCGCAGTTTTCTCTAAACCCAGATGAAGAAAACTGCGGAGGATTTATGCTTCATAAAAAGGGCGTCATGGAACTTTCAGCCCTCCTTGAACGAAAAGAGGTATCTGCCAGGGAGATCGCACAGTCACACATTGACCGGATAGTCAGCCAAAATGCTTCCATCAATGCATACATCACATTTGAACCTGAAAAACTTCTCATGGCCGCCGACGCATCTGACAGGCGAAGGAGCGATGGTTCCGCCCTTTCACCCCTTGACGGAGTACCTGTCGCAGTTAAAGATAACATAAATACCGCGGGCACCAAAACCACCTGCGGGTCGAAAATCCTTGAGAACTTTGTTCCTCCGTTTAACGCCACTGTTGTTGAAAAACTCTCAGCAGCAGGGATGCCGCTTATAGGCAAGACAAACCTCGATGAATTTGCAATGGGCTCATCTACAGAAAATTCATTTTTCGGACCGACAAAAAATCCATATGACACAACCAGGGTACCGGGAGGCAGTTCCGGCGGTTCAGCTGCGGCTGTATCGGCGTTCATGGCGCCCGCAGCGCTCGGTTCAGATACAGGGGGATCGATCAGGCAGCCCGCCTCGTTCTGCGGCGTCACAGGAATCAAGCCCACGTACGGCAGAGTCTCCAGGTTCGGGCTAGTGGCATACGCATCATCCCTTGACCAGATAGGGACATTCGGCCGCAGCGTTGATGACGCGGCAAAACTTTTACAGGCCATAGCGGGCCATGACCCGAAGGATTCCACATCGATCAACCGTGATATGGACATCGACGCGTCCTCGCTCACCGGCAGCGTGAAAGGCATGAAGCTGGGCGTCCCTGCTGAATACTTCAACGCAATTGACGCGGAGATAAAATCCGCCATTGAAAAAAAAATTGAAGACCTGAAAAGTCTCGGCGCAGAGATAGTCCCCATTAGCCTCAGGTACACAGACTACGCCATACCGGTATACTACCTCATAGCCACTGCCGAGGCATCGTCTAACCTTGCGAGGTACGACGGCGTCAAGTACGGCTTCAGGTCGCCCGACACGAAGGACCTTTCAAGCCTTTACCTCAAGTCGCGGAGCCAGGGTTTCGGCAGGGAGGTCAAGCGCAGGATTATTATAGGGACGTTCTCCCTCAGTTCAGGATACTACGACGCCTATTACGTCAAGGCGCTTAAAGGGCGTACGCTGATAATCAACGATTTCAGGGATGCCTTCAGCAGAGTTGATGCGATTATCTCACCGGTTACGACCACTACCGCGTTTAAGATCGGCCAGATGTCCAGCGATCCCCTGCAGATGTACATGTCTGACATACTGACAATTTCAGCCAACCTTGCCGGCATTCCGGGGATATCAATTCCCGTCGGCCTGGACAGCGCGGGCCTGCCCATAGGCCTCCAGATAATGGGGAGCCACTTCAGGGAGCAGACTATTCTCAATATAGCAAAAGCGGTGGAGAGCACATGTGAAAAAATTTCACCTGCTATGTAATGTCACCGCAATTCTGTTTCTGGCACGATGCGCATCGTATGAAGTCATAGACGTAAAGACAAAGGCCGCAACACCTGACGGACTCGTTATAGTCGGAGATCCGGAACTCTCTGCCGCTGATGAAAAGGGATTAACAGAAAACCTGAAGCACTACCGCTCACCCAGGTACCTCAGGGTAGAAGGAAGCAGCAAAGCATCCTCGGCCATTCTCTCCATGGGGTCGGCCGAGGCATTAAAAGGAAACCTCTTTGAAGCCGCGAATATATTTGCCGAGCTGAAAGGCAGGGAAAAAAACGGGTCTGTTGAAAACAACCTTGCCGTAATAAGCGAGCTGAGCAATGACTATAAAAATGCATTCAGCCTCTACACGGCAGCACTCATTATAGATCCCGCCAATGAATATTACAGAAATAATTTTTATAATTTTCTGAACAGCGGCAACATTTTACAGAAAAAGAAGTCTCATAAGAAGAGAAATTAGATATCATGCTTAAAGACAAATATTTCCGCAACCACGATTACCTCAGGGTATCGATAACAGACAAGTGCAACCTCAGGTGCAGGTACTGCATGCCGCCCCAGGGGATTAAGTTTATGAGCCACGGTGAAATCCTCCGCAACGAGGAATTTGTACACCTCATCAGCGTTATGATAAACATGGGCGTGAAAAAGGTCAGGTTCACCGGAGGGGAGCCCCTGGTGCGCAGGGATTTCAACAGGATCATAGAGGAGATTCACAGGCTCTACCCTGAAACCGAGCTGTGTCTTACAACTAACGGCGTACTCCTTGATGAAAATATTGATTCCCTGAAGAGACTGGGCATAACAAAAATCAACATAAGCCTGGACACGCTGTCGCCATCCAGGTTTGAAGAACTCACAGGAAGAAACAGTTTTCATGATGTAATTAACGGCATTGAGAAAACCCTCTCCCACAGCTGCTTCGATGTAAAGATAAACGCTGTCCTGTTAAAAAATACCATTGATGAGCTCGACAGTTTTCTTGATTACTTCACGGGCAAGGATGTAACTCTCCGTTTTATCGAACGCATGCCTGTAACAGAAGAGGACGGATTTAACGAGTTCATCCCCTCTGACACCCTGGTCGAAAAACTTGCAACAATGGGCGAGCTGACGCATGTCTCCCCCGGAGACAAAGGTGTTGCGGTCAGGTATGACCTTCTGTACAAGGGGAAAATGATCAGGCTGGGAGTGATCCCTCCCATGACACACAAGTTCTGCTCAACCTGCAACAGGCTCCGCATAACATCAGACGGGCATCTGAAAACCTGCCTGCACTCCGACAGGTCTTATGACCTGAAAGGCCTGCTGCGGAACGGTGCGTCCGACAGCGAAATCATGGAGACCATATCTGCGGCAGTAAAGGAGAAGTGGGAGGGGCATAGAATGGAATGTAACTCCGACAATGGCGGCTGCAGGGCCATACACAGCGAGATAACCTCAATGTCGAGCGTGGGAGGATGAGCTATCTGAAGGCAATAATTTCAGGGGAGATATCATATCCCGCGCGCCTGAAGAAGTGAACCGTTTCACCCCGAATCCTGTTCCCTAAACTTTCAGGCTTCAGAATATTCAGCTTCTTCATGATACCGCCCTCAAGTTTCATGGCCTGAACAGAACAGTACAAGTAACCTCCCCCGGCCTCATCTTTTATAATGTAGTGCCTGATAAGGTAACCGCCGTCTGAAAACACGCTCATCCCCATGCGGGAAACGCTGCCGCATGAAATATCGGTTTCGAAAAAACTGCCCTTCTGATAAACAACAGTTCCGCTGAAACATATTGTACCGAGCCTGTTGTCCTTTACCGTAAAGAAGCATTCATTCCTTCCTGCTACCTCACCTGCTGTTACATCTGCAACAGGGGACCCGTCGCCGCATGAACTGACCCTGCCGCTTTCAAGAATAAGCTGCTTTACAGATTCATCGGTTATGGAGTAATAACTCATCCCCCTGAGGCCGGAACGCACGGTGAGGGCATTGTATATTGCCAGGTCAGCCTCGCGGGAAGGTTTCACTTTCAGGTAAGCCTTTTCAACGATGAGAACATCGGCCTCTTCCCACCCCGCGGGAAATACTCCAGTGCTGGTAAAAGCCTCTGTTTCGGAAATGCCGCTCAGGGCAGGCGCCTCTCCTTTCATGTATGCAAAGGTCATGATGCCCCCTTTTCGCAGCAGCTTTTTCTCTGAGGCGGAAAAGACCGGGCGCTCACCGGCATGCAGTCCGGGCATCAACATGAAGAGCATGACAGTAAAACAATATATTATTGCATAAAACTTTTTCATGCTTAACTGGTGGCTACCCCTGTAAATTACAGTCGCCAACTTCCGGCACCGGCCGAAAGCATTGCGCACCTCCACAGGCGGATGCAAAACCTATTGAATATCCGCTGAAATCCTGTTAACAAAATTGCTGTTCATGTACCCAATCACAGAGAGCACGGGTATGACCGATGCGAAGTCCTTCTCCTGCATGGCCCTGAGCCTGTTTATAAAAGCAGCATAACTCATATTGTTGAAGTAGTATTCAGTGATAAGTTTAACTCCCGCGTCATTGCACTTGCAGCTCTTGCCGTAATACAACAACTCTGCAGACCTCTCCCTTTTCCAGGCCATCTCCTCATCAGCAGGCTTCAGCGTAACACCGCGCCCGGAGGCGATTTTAAAAACCAGGCTGATTGCCTCATCGCATTGCCCGGCTTTATCCGGGTCCTCTTTCCTCTGCGAATAAAGGCCCTTCAGGGCGGTTGAGTAATCGCATTTGACATACACCAGGTCTGTGTAATAATACTCAATGGCCGAACCCACCAGGTTCTTTACGACACCCTCTTTGTCAGAAACAAATATGTCAGGCCCCAGGCTGCCGAAGGCGCTCAGGGCTGAATCACCTGGGCCCGATTTCTCGAGCAGCAATTTCCTGTAACCGGTATTCTCCTCGATGCTTTTTGACGGATCGACCTGCATCTTTGCCACGTAGGTTTTTATCATTTTACCGGTTTCTTCAGGATAGAGCGGCAGCACACTGGAAAGCATGAAAACAAAGAACATAACAAGTGTAGGGTGGATTTTCATGATCTTCTCCGGAATTAAGAGGATATTGTTTTGTATGCATGGATTATCAGAATGTCAAGGAATAATTAGCAGAGAAATGAAGAGAGACTTATAGCGTCAGACGCCGCGCACCATGCAGCTGTCCGCAAAGGCCGCACCCGCCTGCTGCATTTTTTTCATGTACTGTGCCGGGTAGGGCGAAACCGAGTTCATGGATGAATCGAGCATGGCGTTCCTGTTCACAAACTGCTGCATGTACCACCTGCTGACCCTGCCGAAATATTCACCCGCAGCAGTGATATCTTCGGCATCGACAATGCCGGGCACGCAGGTTGTCCTTACCTCGTATCCGGTTCCCGATGAACGGATGATATCCAGCGTCTCCCTTATTTTAGCGCAGTCCGCGTTGATGCCGGTTGCATGGCTGTACTTTTCTGGTGACGACTTAACGTCAAGTGCGTAGTAATCAGCAGGGACTATCCGCGAGATATTTTCAATTACTGCCGGCATGAGTCCGTTCGTATCGAGCTTCACAAGAAAGCTCATGCCTTTGATAATTTTTATGAATTCCGGAAGATCTTTCTGAAGAGCCGGCTCTCCGCCGGTGATGGTTACCCCGTCGATCATCCCCCTTCTCTTTTCGAGAAAGGCAAGGATCTCATCCATGCCTATCTCTTCAAGGCTGCTGCCCCCGAGGGCCAGTTCAGGGTTGTGGCAGAACGGGCACCTCATGTTGCAGCCGCCGGTGAAGACCACGGCTGAAATCTTCCCTGGAAAATCGACGAGGGAGGTCTTAGACAGCCCTCTTATATTCATTGAGGGAAAAATTAAGTTCTTCTATTACTGTATCCATCCTGTACTCCAGCCTCTGGGAAAACTCCTCCTGCTTCCCTCTGTTCCACTGGTTTACTGGCCTGAAATATCCTGCAACACGCGAATAGACCTCAGCCTGGATCTTTAACTCCTTCTGACTCATATTATGTCTCCTGTTTGAAAGTTAAAATATCTGTATTATATATCGACCTCTATCCCGTATTTCAATAGTTCTTCCGGGCTATGGTCGTAGGGACAGTACTTGTGTTCACCGGTTAAGTAACCGTGAATCGGGCAAATACTGAACGTCGGGGTTAATGTAAAATATGGTAAAGCGTAACTTTCCGCTATACGTCGCACAAGTGACTTGACCACCTCAATGTCATCTATCTTTTCGCCAAGGAAAAGGTGAACGACTGTTCCTCCTGTAAACTTTGTCTGAAGGTCGTCCTGGTGGTCAAGGACCTCAAAAAGGTCGTCTGTATATGTTACAGGCAGATGCACAGAGTTCGTGTAATAGGGCTCATTTTTGCCTGCTGTCTTAATTTCAGGGTAGAGTTTTTTGTCGGAGCGGGCAAACCTGTATGTAACCCCCTCTGCGGGTGTTGCCTCCAGGTTGTAGAAGTGCCCGGTCTCCTCCTGGAACTTCATTATTACATCGCGCATGAAGTCCAGGACCTTGAGTGCAAAGGTCTTTCCTTCAATGGTGGAGATATCGGCGTTCAGGAAGTTTATGCACGCCTCGTTCATTCCCACAAGTCCTATTGTGGAAAAATGGTTCCCCCAGTACTTTTTGTCGCGCTCGTAAACTCCCGAAAGGTAGAACCTTGTGTATGGGTATAGGTCACTGGCGGTGAAGTTCTCCAGGGCCTTGCGTTTTATCTCGAGGGAATTTTTTGCAAGCAGCATGAGCTTTTTGAGTTCATCAAAGAACTGCTCCTCTGTCTCACAGAGGTAACCGAGCCTGGGGAGGTTAATGGTCACAACTCCGATACTTCCGGTAAGGGGGTTCGCGCCGAAGAGCCCGCCCCCGCGCTTGCGGAGTTCACGGTTATCGAGCCTTAAGCGGCAGCACATTGACCTTGCGTCCTCGGGGTCCATGTCGGAATTAATGAAGTTCGCGAAGTAAGGGATGCCGTAACGTGCAGTCATCTCCCATATGCGGTTCAGGTTGGGATTGTCCCACTCAAAGTCCTTGGAGATGTTGTATGTGGGAATCGGGAACGTGAATATCCTGTTTTTGGCGTCCCCTTCAGAGAGGCACTCGGCGAAGGCGGAGTTGAACATGTCCATCTCCTTCTGGAACTCGCCGTATGTCCTGTCCATGAGCTCGCCGCCGATTACAGCATAATCGGAAGCCACAGTTGATGGCGGGACAAGGTCAAGGGTCACGTTCGTGAATGGCGTCTGGAATCCGACCCTTGTGGGGATATTCATGTTGAACACGAATTCCTGCAGAGACTGTTTTACATCGTTGTATGTAAGTTTATCATAGTATATAAACGGCGCAAGGTATGTGTCGAAATTCGCGAATGCCTGGGCTCCTGCGGACTCTCCCTGTAATGTATAGAAAAAGTTTACAACCTGGCCCAGGGCGCTCCTGAAATGCTTGGCAGGGCCGCTCTCCACCTTGCCCGGAACACCGGAGAATCCCTTTATTAAAAGATCGTGCAGGTCCCATCCGACACAATACGCCGAGAGGAGACCCAGGTCGTGAAGGTGAAAGTCACCGTTGATGTGCTTCTCGCGTATCTCGGGCGGATAGATTCTCTCAAGCCAGTACTTCGCAGTAATGGATGTGGATATATGGTTATTGAGTCCCTGGAGCGAATAGCTCATGTTGCTGTTTTCGTTTACTCTCCAGTCAGACCTGTCAAGATAGTTGTCAACAAGTTCCAGCCCTTCGTCAAGAAGGCTCCTGCCCTCCCTGAGCCTTCTGTGCTGCTCCCTGTATATGATGAATGCCTTGGCAACCTTTGCGTGGCCGCGCTCGATGAGCATTTTTTCAACAAGGTCCTGCACATTTTCAACTGTAGGTATGCGTCCGTCTTTATACACAATATTGAGAATATCATTCACCGAAGATGCAGCTGTCTGTGCCATCTCCCTGCTGGTTCCGCCAACAGCCTGCGCAGCCTTGAATATTGCATCGGTTATTTTTTCAGGAGTAAAGGGAACAACTCGTCCATCCCTTTTTCTGATGTATGATATTTCCATATTATATTCCTGCTATGCCTAATTACAACTTTGTTGAATCTTTATGCAGCCGGAGCTGCCCTTACCGGAAAAGACGTTGTTTATATGTAGGTAAAACCTGTAGAAATAATTCTCAACTCTTCTGGATTCTTAAAAAAAATCGAATGCAAGTCAATGAAAAAAATATTATGTCGCAAAAAAAACTAATAAATTTTTACGAAAGGCCGATAATATAAACAGACTGGTATATTCTGTATTAATTCTAAAGTTTTATTATGCACAAAATCACTTATGACGAAGTGCATATACAAGTACAGCGTATGCAATACCCGGAGTTGATCATGAAAAAAAAATTAGTCATATTTATAATAGCCCTCTCTTCTGCGGGACTTTTTATAAGCAACCTCAAGGCTCTTTCCGGCCAGGCATCAATTGAAAGTATCAGGCTAACTGAAACCGAAATACCGCAGGGCTACAGGTATGGCATCATACCAGACTTTGCCTCAGACCTTTTAAAAGGCAACCCCTGGACACTGGACCAGAACGCAATGAAAAAAATGGCCCCTCGCATATACCCCGGTGCTGAATACGGTAAGATTGCCTCAATCCATATGACTATCCTCGCAACAACCGACAATCCCTATGGCGATGACATTGTATGCTACATCTTTACATTCAAGGATTCCAAATCCGCGAAGGAGGAAATGGCCAAGCTCAAGGAGTATGCAGGCTTCAATTCAGACAGGTCAATTGTTCTGGAAAAGGGAAACATCTCCATTTTTCTTATCGTAGACAATGTTAAGGACTACAGTTACATAAAATCCATTTCAGAAGTTTTGCAGGAAAAACTTAACTCACTCTGACATTCAGCATAAACGGCAAGTGCAGAATAACCTGCAGTTGCCGCTACCGGCCGCCACTCAGTGCGGATAGAACGTCGTCTCGACATTATAACCTATGGGCAGGTGTATGTACTTGAAGGGCTGCTGCAATCCCTTGCAAAGCCTGCCCTCGCGGTTTTCAGGCTCAAAGCAGTCCTTTACCACCTCCATCATGTTAAGCGACACGCCTGCATAAAGGGTGCGCGTCTTATCGGTTCCAGTCTCATCGTAAGGGGTATATCCCCGTGTATAGTAGCCGAAATCAAGTGAAACATAGCGCATGAACTCCGGGATATCCCAGCCGATTGCCTTAAATCCTGCCAGCTTGAAGTTAAACATGTACCTGTGGCCGCTGTAATCGCTTGTGACATGCAGCTTCTTTCTTCCATCTGACTCATCGAGAAACTGGTCAGTAGGCCAGTACTCCCATGTGAATCCGACAAAGGCGTCTACCTCCGGATAAGCCTCAAGCAGAACACCCAGGGCTACGCCAAGCCAGTCTGCAACCAGGTCCTCGTATGCAAAACCGTACTTGCTCGATGTGCCGTCTCCAAATTCAATGAGCAGCCCGATGCCGCCTGCTGTAGCAGCAGACATCCAGAGCGCCTCACTTTTACTTCCAAGGCTCCACTCAAAAATATTGTTGAACCCTCTCTGGAGAACATAATGTGTCCAGAAATGCCCCACCTTGTCTATACCGCCCGAGGGAGTATCTGCCCCGAACCATCCCTCGCTGCCCCACTTAAAATTATTCTCACCCCAGTCCCATGCCTCTGAACCGTAGGCATATGTACATGCGAAGCTTGTAAAAATTGATCCGTAGGTAATGTAGCTTTTATAATCCCAGCCTGTGGCGCCGGTATCTGAAGCCTGGCTGTTGTCAGACGATGTATCATCCGCGGCCTGCGAATGCAGTGCCGCTGATGAAAAACATACAACCAGTATAAATAAAGCCGAAACTAATTTTTTTGCTTTCATCTTTTCCCCGGTAAAATTGTGTACTTAAATCCGCAGTGGACATCTTATTCGCCCCCCGCTTTTTTCAAATACTTTTTTGGACAAAAAACCCGCTATTTAATTGCTTTTATCACCATGAAAAATACATATTATTACTGGACCGGCGGGCTAAACGCATAATAACCGGCCCGGGCCTGAATTGATTATACGGAGGAACACATGGAAATCCGCAGAACAACTCCTTCTGATATTGAGATAATGCGCAAGCTATGGAACCACGCCATAAAATTCCAGCAGGAGGGGGGCTACCCCGTATGGCCTGAATTTCCCGAAAGGCTTATCTTTAAGGAGATGGACCAGGGCCTTCACTTCAAGCTCATTGCCGGTGACCGGATACTATGCTACTTTTCGATTTCAATGAATGACACGCTGGTCTGGGGCGACAAGGACAACAACGATGCCATATACATACACAGGGGTGTTACCGCTCCGGAGTACAGGGGGCTGGGACTGACGCGCTTTGTGTTTGAATGGGCCAGGGTCAAGGCCAGGCTCCTGGGCAGAAAATATATCCGAATAGACGCATGGGGAAGCAACAAACACCTGATAGATTATTATGTAAGGGCCGGATTCAAACTTGCAGGATACAGGCAGATGGGGGAAAGCCCTGAACTCATGGAACACTACAGCAACCTGAACCTGGCCCTCTTCGAGACAGAGGTGGACTGACAGTTCACATGATGCTCATTACACCAAGCACCAGGGCAACAACGCCCAGGAACAGAGAGATTATACTAA
>CAYTSF010000031.1:0-27305 GCA_964440335.1 uncultured Leptospirales bacterium | reverse complement strand
GCTGCCCGAAACAGCCGCGCCCGCATTGAAGCTCCACCTCTTTGCGCCGGTCATGGCATCGACACAGCAGATATTCCCATCGACAGTAGCTGCCGCCGCAAGCCCTGAGGCGGCCGCGACAGCAGGCCTGGACCTGCACTGCCCGCCGATCTCTGCGCTCCACATAGAAGACAGCTTCCCCGATGACAGGTCAAAGGCCAGGAGCCTGCGGTCCTCGGTACCCAGGATTATGGTGTTTCCATGAACACATGGCGTTGATGCAGTACCGCTTATTGATGCCCCCCATACGGCGGTCCCTGCGGGTCTGCCTGAACTTTCATTCACGGCAAGTCCGTATATGCCGCCAAGCGTTGTTACGAGAACTGCGCCGGGCACCGCAACCGGTTCAGCCAGGATGCCCCTCTTCAGTTTTTTGCGCCACACGATCCTGTTGCTGATGCCGCCGGGGCTGTCATCCTTAAAGAGAGTCTCAATGGCATGGACCGACCCCTCCCTGGTCGCGCAGATGAGCCTGCCCTCGTGGAATAGCGGCGTGCCCGTAATCGGCCCGGTAAGTATTATCCTCCCCCTGAGGGCAATGCCTTCACCTGCCGGCTCAAAAAAGTATAGCTCCCCCTTCTCATTGCCAGCGCAGTAAAGCTCCCTGCCGTTGCTGCTGCCTATATATGTGCATCCGCCGTTAACCGGTGCGTTCGTGCTGACCGATGAGCTGTTTTTCAATGTTACTGTTTTAAGCAGTGACGGCGCGGTTTGCTGCGGCTGTGGCGTTCCGGGTGCGTTATGTTTCATGGGGGCTCCCACGGCCGGAGCAGCGGAAAGGCTGTCCCACGCCAGGTCCCTGTCGGGGTCGAATGCTCTGAGTTTCTTTACGGTGTCATTGCTCATGCCGCTTCTCCATGCAGGCTATACATAACACGCATGTCAGCTTAAAGTCAAGGTGTTTTTGGCCGGATAAGATCTGTGCTCTTCGCCCCGTATTTCCAGACCAGGTAGTCCTCCATGGTTCCGAAGGAATAGCCCCTGCCTTTAAGGCCCGATATCAGTTCAGGAAGAACTTCAGCAGTCGTATTGTGGGAATCATGACACAGTATGACCATGCCCTTACCCGTTGCCCCGGACACAATCCTGCCATAAATTTTTTTCTTCTTCGCGATGAATGAAGGTGAGCCTGTATTGACACGGGAAGTGTTCCTGTACCACTCCCCTGCGGCCCAGTTCCATGAATCGGATGAGTCAAACTCCCTGCTCCAGAGTACGACAACGAAATACCTTCCGATTATGCTGCCGACCCTTTTCCTCTCCGTCAAGGAAACATCACTGTACCATGGGGCTCCATGGGGCGGCCTGAATATTGTCATGACCGGCGCATCGCCACCAAGGGCATCGCAGAGCATCTGCTGGTTTGTTTCAAATTCAGAAATAATTTTTTCTTCAGGAAGGCCGGTCAACACACGGTGGTATGCCGTATGGCTCGCGATAACATGCCCCTCTTTCTTCATCCTGCGCATAACATCAGCGTATTTTTTGAAGGAGTTCACGCCGTCGCCCTTGTAGTTCCACCTGGCACATACAAAAAATGTCGCTTTGACGTTCTCCCTCTTCAGTGAATCAAGGATGCTCTCGGTCCAGTCGGTTGGGCCGTCATCAAATGTCAGAAAGGCAGTTCTTTCGGGCAATTCATCCTCAAAGTAAAATCCGGGGGGATGTGCCCCGTCATCAACCTGCCGGCGCGGCCTTTTATCGTTCTGCCCTTTACCGCTGTCATCACCGCAGCACCATACCAGCAGGAGTAACGGCAAAAACATGAAAATCAATGCCCTTCCAGGACTCACATCTCCTCCAGACCTGTGTGCTCATCACTTCGGATTATGCGGCAGCCTGCATCGCTGCCGGCCCGGGACGCAGTATCATAAAGGTGCGGGTATTTGTCAATACAAACGCCTGTGAGGCAGAGGCTAAAGCGGCGGGTTCACGGCAATGCTTATTATTCTGAGGAGCTCGTTCTTCTGGAAAGGCTTGTGAATGAACCCGGCGATTCCTTCTCTCAGCATCTTATCCGTTTCATCGGTCATGCTGAAGCCTGATGAAAGAATTACCTTTACACCCGCATTAATTTTTTTCATTTCTGCGAAAGTGTCCCGGCCGTTAAGCCCGGGCATGACCATATCGAGTATGACAAGATCAATCTCTTCCCAGTTTTTTTTGTACATCTCAACCGCGTCAAATCCGTTTGACACGCTGGTTACAGTATGTCCGTCCTCCATGAGCAGCTCGCCCAGTATTTCGCGGAGGATATCCTCGTCATCAACGATGAGAATCCTCTGTGGCGTGATACTCGGTCTGTGCCCTGAGCCTGACTCCGGAACTACTTCCGTGGCTGAAGCCGGCGGCAGGTATATTTTAAAAGATGTCCCGTTTCCCGGCTCGCTTTCGACACTTATGGAACCGGCATGGTTCTTTACCCCTGCATAAACAGAGGCAAGCCCCATGCCCGTTCCCCTTCCCTCGGCTTTCGTTGTAAAAAACGGCTCGAAGAGATGGGCCCTGACCTCATCGCTCATACCGGTGCCGGTGTCAGCCACGGTAATACGGATATATCTTCCGTGTTTTACATTCATCAGGTGGTTAGCGAAGTCCACCGGATGTACATTCTCCACCGAAGTTGTAAATGAAAGAACCCCGCCCGATTCCATGGCGTCGCGCGCGTTCAGTGCAAGGTTAAGAAAAACATTCTGCAGCTCGGCCGGGTCACCTGTAACAAGATGTTCCTCTGCATCCAGGGATCGGACTATGCTGATGCGCTTGTCAATGCTGTGTTCGAGTATCTCAATAGTATCATTTATTATCCTGTGGACATCACATTGCACCGTCCGCATACTCCCCTTGCGGGAGAACTGTAAAAGTTTTCTCGTAAGATCGGCCGAACGGGAAGCGACCGAAATAATATTATCAGCATACTTCCTGAGCCCGGGGTCCTCCAGTTTCTTTGAGAGGAGTTCCGCATAACCCATTATGCCCCCCAGCTGGTTGTTGAAATCATGGGCTATGCCCCCTGCCATCTGGCCCACCGCATCCATCTTCTGCATATGGCTGAGCTTCGCCTCGTACCTCTTTCTTTCGGTGACATCACGTATAATTGCGATTATAAGTTTTTTATCCTCAAGGATAAAGCTGCCCAGGGAAACCTCTGCTTCGAAAAGTGTACCATCCTTGCCCATATGAGTCCACGGGAAAGTGTATCCCCCTCCATCGTATGCAGACCTGATCATGATTCGCGCCTTGTCTATGGAAAGCATGCCATCCGGCTGAAACTCAGGTGAAAACGCAAAGGGGGACGCTCCGATAATATCCTCCCTGCCGCACCTGAACATCTTCATGGCCATTTCATTGCAGTCAATGAAGGATTCACCATCAAGTATCAATACGGGGTCCAGGGAAAATTCAAAAAGCATCCTGTACTTTTTCTCGCTCTCCTTCAATGCCAGTTCGTACCCTTTGCGGTCTGTTATGTCATTCATCACGCTCAGGAGATAATCGTTCTCCCTGATCCTTATTTTATCCGCCGAAAAAAGGCCATGCCTCATGCCGCCTGACGAAGTCTTTATGATGACCTCATAGTTCCTCACAACGCCGTGCCTTACAAGGTAATCAACTGCGATGTCCCGCTGCGCATGATCGACAAAAAGTTCTATGTCCCTGGATGTCTTTCCGATTACCTGCTCTTTTGTGTATCCGGTTGTTTCAAGAAATATGTCGTTCACGTCAATAAATGTACCGGTATCAATTGTGCTGATTATCATCATCGCCGGATTTATGGCAAATGCCCGTGAGAATTTCTCCTCACTATCAGAAAGCCTTTCATTTGTATTAAGGAGCTCTGCATTTACGGCCTCAAATTCCTCGATCTGGGCCTGCATCTCTTCATAACTGGCCTCAAGTTCCTGCTTCTGGCTCGAGAGCATGATTTCATTGTTTTTCCTCTCTGTAATGTCCCGGAACTCGGTGATCCTCATAATCCTGCCTTTATATGGAATCCCCCTGCCCCTGATCTCCACCGGGAACATTGTGCCGTCTTTCCTGAGCATGACTGAATCATAGCTCATCTCGTAACCGGTTATGATTTTCTCCATAACCATATCACGGTATTGGGGAGCAATGAGAAGAAGCCCGTTCATCCCCTCAAGCTCCTTAATAGTATAACGCGTCATATGCGAAAGGCCGCTGTTGCATATAATTATCCTTCCCCTGTCGTGTATACATATACCGCCGGTTGATCCCTCACTGAGAGTCCTGAACCTCTCCTCGCTCTCTGCCAGTTCGCCTGTCCTCTCGAAGATTACTTTTTCAAGCCCCCGCTCCCTGTAGCGGAAATAACCCGCGAGGCCCGCTATTATCAGCGTAATAATCAGACCGCCGGAAAAAGTGAGCGGCCCGGCTACTGCCATCTGTGATTCAATAAACCCACCCGATGGCCTGATAATTATTCCGAAAGTACGCCCCGCAAAAAACAGCGGATAAGCCGGATTAACCCCAATGTCCGTCATCTGCCCGGAACTTTTTTCCGGTGGATAAGAAGCCATTGACCTGTATTTCCCGTCTATAGAAATATCTACAAGCTCTACAAATATATCGGAGTTCATGCTGTTTTTATATGCGATTGCACGTGTAAACATGAGGTTAATATCGATTACCGAAACGACAAGCCCTGCCAGCAACTTTTTTTTGTACACAGGCTCAACGAGGGTCATGCGCCCGTGCTGCAGGCCGTTCAGGGCCTGTATGCTGGTGAAGAAGGTCAACCCGCTTTTACCCATCCTGTTGACATCCGGCACTGTGGAAATATCCATTCCGTATAACCCCATACTGTATTCGTATGGTACCGTATATGCCTGCGGAAAAAAGATGTCACCATTCACATTATAGTCCCTTGAACCGTCATCCCTTACCCTGAATATCCTGAAGTTATCAAAACCCTGTGAGACCATATACCTTTCGAACCTGGACCTCTCTGCGGGTTCCACTGCCGAGAACCATGAGATCGATACAGTGGGGAGTATATCCTTATCATTGTAAAAATCCCTGTACTCCTTCCATGTGACTTCAACGCTGTTCCTGATATATCTTGAAAGCTCATCGGAGTTGTTTCTCGAATTGATTATAACCGACCTGATTATATTAGACCACGAATCTGAAAAATTCCTGAACTCACGCCTGAACCCGCGGCTCTCAAAAAAATCCATACAGAGGGCCAGGATGGAGGTTATCAAAAAACCGATGACAAAACTGAACAGAATCTCCAGGTTCCTGTAAAAAAAACTGCTCCTGCCCGAAGATTTTCTATGTCTTGAATCGAAAGCAATCATGAACATTATCAGGCATATTGAAAGGACCATGCCCGGGAGAAGGACAAGAGCCTCGCCTCTGCGCCTATTCTCCTTCCATAGCCAGGCCTCACAATCAATCCCCACCAGCATCAGCAGCTGGCCCGACATTCTGTCAAACACAGGCGCGTAGGCGCTCACAAAAACACCGTATTCATCGGTGTATGGGCCGGTAATACCTGACTCGCCGTTTATCCAGGCATTTTTAAAGGATGCGTCAGGCTGCATATATTCAGTCCCCGGAGGAGAGGCCATGGGATCGTTTTCAGGGATATTCTCAGGGCCGAAAAAAAATCTGCCGTTGACCATCTTCATGCTGTATATGCTCCGGAGCCCGGTGAAGTTACCCCATGCTGTCATCTGTTCCCTGATCCGCTGAAAGGCCGGGTTATTCCTGTCAGCAGGAGTGAAGGCCAGCTGCTTTACCCTGTCAGAATTCAGCCCGGTTGATATCCCCCTGACGACTGAGAGGATGTCTGTTTTCATCTCCTTCTCGATGATCCGTCCGGCAAAAATCACACCGGCAAGAGAACATGCGAGAACGGCTATATATACCGCTGGCAGGCACCACCTGAATGCGGCCTGTGAATCACCAAAAAAAGACCTGAAGCGCATAATGAACATCGCCCCCAGCCCGGTTGTCATGCAGAGTGCGCGTGCAACCGATGCCGCGGATATAATACCGCCCCATGATGAAAGAAACAGCGGAAGGTGCCGCATGAGCAGATCGGGAACTGGGACCATCCACAATATTCCATATAACAACGACACAGACACAGATATGGCAAAGTTGAGACCGCCGGTTTTCATGGTGCTTCGTTTTTTCACCAGCGTAATTGCGAAGAAAAGAATTGAAGGGACTGCAAGCAGGTACTGGCAAAGAAGGAGCAGTGGCATTTTATAATGATATCCTGCAGCCATGAAAAATATCAATACAGGATATACTGCAAGCAGCCGGCCGGGGCAGGCCCACTCCTTCCTGACATTCTCAAAAAGCAGAAGAAAAGCAGAAGAAAACAACAGCACCCTCACGGCATAAAGCCATGGCATCCCGTTGTAAAATGAAGAAAACACAGCGACCCACTCGCCTGCTCCGAGCAGAAGGCAGAAAACGGAAACCAGCTGTTTCCGCGAACTGCCCGCGAAACTTCGCCTTGAGATGAACATCGCGGCCGAAATCAGCAAAAGCGACAGCCCGTGCCAGAACAGGATGAAATCTATTATAGTCATATCAGATAAAATGGAAATCCGCCAGTTTAAATAGTAAATGCCACACTATTTATGGTACAAAAAAGACCGGGGAATATCAATATAATTTTCTGCGTTGCCATTATTATGCAGACGGGAAGCGGTGTTACTCCGCGGCAGCAGGCCGGATGCTGCCGCATTACTCTGCCGGGAGCTATTCCACCTTGAAAACATTTGTCTCGGCTATGAGCTCAGCCGACCTTTTATTCAGTTCAGTTGAGAGAGAGTTGATTTTATCAGAGGTCTCTGCTGTTAACTGCGCGTACTGGTTTATTGAATTGATCGCTTTAGTCAGCTCATCGATCGTAATCTGCTGCTCCACGGATGAATCATGTATCTCCCCGGATATGCGGCTGAATTTTTCTATGTCGGATTCAATCCTGCTGTTCTTGCCTGTCAGGGTTTCACTGAAATTGTATGCATCCTCGATGACTTCATTTGTCCGTGAAATACTATCGCGGATCATGTCGAGGGTACTTGCAGTATCAACGATATTGTCAAGCTCGCTGTTTATGTTTCCGGCCTGGGCTGTCAGGTTCTTCTTGATATCGCCGGCCAGGTGTGAAGTCTGGTCAGCCAGCTTGTTGACCTCGTCAGCAACAACGGCAAAGCCCTTGCCATGATCGCCTGCCCTTGCGGCCTCAATGGACGCATTGAGGGCCAGGAGGTTTATCTTGTCAGCTATGTCTGTAATCATGTTGACCATGTTATCTATGTCGCCCATGAACCGCGAAATCCCCTTCATGGTATCAACGGTTTTCTGCATCGATACACGCCCCTGGTCAGTCCTGACCAGGGTCTCTGTCATGCTCTCCTTTATCTCGCTTGTCCTGAGTTTAAGTTCGGCAGTGTCCATGGCGATATCGAGCACTTCCTCCTTCATCTTGCCGAACTCTCTCTGCTGCTCCTTAATCCTCTCAACATTGAGATCATAAGTAGCCGACATCTCCTCGTAGGCACTGCTTGCCTCCTCAATTATGGCAGAAAGGTTGCGTGCAGTGTCAGCCATTTCAGCGGCAGTTCTGTCGAGCTGGGAGCCGCTGCTCTCAAGTTCACCTGAATTTTTAAGTATGGTTTTTGTCATGTTTCTCAGGCTCTGCCGCATCCTGTAGACAGACCTGTTTATTGTTGCAAGCTCATCTATTATTACAAACTTCACAGCCTGTGAGGCCAGGTTCCCGCTGCCGATATCCTTCAGCAGCCTGTTTATCCTCATTATCTTGCCGGTGATGGTCCTTGAGAGCATATAAGAAACATAAATCGCAAGCAGCAGCCCCACCACACCGATTACGGTGACCTTGATGTAGACAATATGCCTGTCAATCTCGATCTTTGACGTAATGAGAAGAAGGTATGTGAGTATTACCAGAAAGGGTATGAGCATTATGACAACGATGGATGAAAACAGTTTCTGCGCTGTACTTATACTGAATAGCCGGTTGACTTCAACCCAACCGGGGAACACTCCCTCCTCAAAAACTTTCTGGAGGTACATCTCGCTGAGCAGAAAAAAGAATATGACACAGAACGAACCACTGATAAACATGAGGACCCACATGTTTATGGCCTGCACGGTGTTGATCCTGGCAAATATTATAGTCAGCACATTAACAAGCGACATCCCGACCATCCACCTGATCATTGCCCCGATGCTGTGATAGTATGGAAGTTTTCTGAAGCGTGCAAAGGCCTTTTCAAAAACTTCCTTTTCAACCTTCTCTCCGTTAACGAGTTTTTTAAAATAATCGGTTACCGGTTTTACAACAATGTGATTGTTCAGGGATGTTGTAACGAAAGAGAGTGATGCGCTGAATGCCGCGCATATGAGGAATATCCGGAGCTGCTCCGGGTTGAACTCAAGGTTTGAATAGACATATAATATCATCAGTGGAATCAGGATAAAGTAACTGATGGAATCAGTCTTCAGGAAAAAATTCAGCATAAAATATTTTACATTACGGGAATAGCTTTGCTCAGACATCAGACATGATCCTCTCAGAAATTTTTTACACCAGGGGTTATCTGCCCTTTGATAAATATACGCATCCGGCCCCTGATAAACAAGAATGGCCGGGACAAAAGTAAATCACCCGGTTTGTCTGCTGTAATATTACAGTATCGGTATTTTACCGGTACTACCACCATCTATTTATTGTAAACATTTAAGCTGTTGATTCGTATATATATTTTATAAGAACTGGTATGCCACATGTACGATATTCAGGTAAAGTTTTACAATAATCAATAAATTTTTTGAAAATTATTCAGTATTTATTCCTTAATTTTTTTAAATTAAATAAAACTCTATTAACCCCGCAGCCGAAGGCGGCAGCGGTATATAATTTTTCCTTTTCACACTAAAAGATCTCTATTCAGGAATTATTACGGACAGTAATCAGTAAAATTTCCTCTTATTAAAAATAATGACCGATTACAGTGTCAAATAAAGTTTACTAATACTAATGGCGCCTTATTTGAATTTGATGACAGAATATACCAGACATCCCTGAAGAGGTCTGCCCATGGTCTTCTTTCGGGACAGTTTTTCGGAATTAATATATAACATGCAGCATCCTTACTTTACGGCAACAATAACCCCGAACTTCATGTAGCTGTATATGCATTCTGCATCCCTGAATCCTGCATGGCGCAGCATGGCAAGGGTCTCCTCAATAGTATTTTCCCTGTCCAGCCCGCGGCGCTCCCTCCACGCATCACCATGCTCATGACCGTCAATGTGCTTCTTTATAAATTCATACCACTGCCCGTTATAAAGCCTGTTCATGTTCTCTGTTGATGCGTTGAAATGGTCCAGGTTCAGCATACAGCCGCCTATATCCAGGCTTTCATAAATATTCCGGTACAGATCTGCCCTTGCATTGTTCTCCACATGGTGTATGGAAAGCCCTGAAGCAATGAGGTCAAAACTGCCGGCAGGGAGTCTGCGGGAATAATCCGCGACAATGAACTCCACGTTATTCATGTGCTCAAAGCGGATGCGCGCAACATCGAGCATTTTGTCCGCCACATCAACCAGTGTATATTGCGCGCCAGGCCAGGCCATGTACATGTACTTCGAAAGAAGCCCGGTGCCTGCGCCCAGGTCAAGTACGGACTTGAAGGAGTAACCTGCGTTTACTAAAAAATCTATGCCGCATTCGTAGTAAACGTCTAGGTGCGGAATAAAAAACCTGCGCTGCTGGTCGTACTTCTCTGCGGCCTGGTTAAATTTCTGCGATATATCTGATATGTTCATGTCTGCTCCACAGGTTTATCTTTTCATAGAATCATTCCCCAGCAGGTTTGTCTACCAGCAGTGGCTCAAATTCGCCACCTGACTCGCCTTCTGTCAGACGGTAAATATCTTTATCGACCTTTTTAAATTCCTTAGCAGCTGTATTGTAGCTGTTCACTGTAATGCCCAGGTTCTTCCCCACCTTCTCCATGTGTTCCTCGTATGCAGCCAGGTGGCGGCTCAGCTCCTTGATCCTCCCCATGATGATCTTGATGTTCTCCTCTACCTTCTGCTGTTTCAGGCCCTGCAGCACTGTCTCAAGGTACGCGTAAAAAGACGTGGGCGATACAATTATTACATGTTTGCTGAAGGCGTACTCCACCAGGTCCTGGGTATTGACGTTCACTGTACCCACGTTGTAAATGAGAAGGTTATAGTAGACCCCCTCCGCAGGGATGAACATGAACGCAAAGTCTGTTGTACCTTCGGCAGGCTTGATATATTTTGATGTTTCATCGATGCGGAGTTTCAGGTCTGCCTTGAAATCCCTCTCGATCTGGCTGCGCAATGTTGCGTCAGTCTCCTCCATGAGCCTGTTGTATTTTTCCAGGGAAAACTTCGCGTCCACAGGGATGATCCTGTCCCGGTAATATATGGCTGCGTCAACTATATGACCGTCGCTGAATTTATGCTGCATCCTGTACTGACCGGGCTGCAGTACATTCCCGAGCAGCGTCTCGAGGAAATATTCACCAAGTATCCCGCGCTGCTTGGGATTCTTCAGTATATTTTCCAGGCTCTGCATCTGCTTCGAGAAGTCCAGCACCTGCCTGTTGGTCTCATCAATCTTCGTGAGCCTCTCGGTCACCTCTTTAATGATTGCGGCAGACTGGCCGAACTGCTTCTGCATGTTCGATGCTGTCTCCTGCTGGCTCCTGCTCATGAGTGTGGTGATGGAATCGAGTTTCTGCTGCATCTCGACCCTGTTTTTATGCGAGGAGTCGGAAATCTCCTGCCTCAGGGAACCCAGGAGGTTCATGACAACCTCATTGTTCACCTTTGCTTCCTCAATTTTTTTAAGCCGCGAATAGCTCATGTAGAAAAAGACAGCGCATGGCACCACAATTAAAAAAAGGCCTGCTGCCACAAAAACCATACTGTTATCACTCATCCGGATTATCCCTTCATTGAATTTAATGCCTTCGTATTAATACGCTCAGAAAACTGGATCATTAAAAATTTTTTCATAATTTACATGATACGAAATAAACGGTTTCCATTTTTTCCAGTATATTGTCACAGTTTTCTGAAAACTGGAATATTATGTCACCTGAATAAATGGAATTCACTTTTAAAAGTTAAGGAATACTGTATTTTTTTTGATTCTTTCGTGAATTTTTTCTATTTTTTGAAAAAGAATTCAATAAAAATATTGCTAAAAAAAGCATTATTTAGTAAATTAACCCAACTGGGCTTTTTTAAAACAAAAGAGAGGTAACTATGAAAATACTAACAAAAATTCATGTGACATTGTTTGTTGCATTGATGGCCCTGTCCGTAATGGGATTTTCATGCGGCAGCGGATCAGGAGACACTCCAACAGGTGAAGGGGGACCGGATATATCTCCGGATACTTATACAGATACTAACGCTACTTCTGATACAGCAACAGAAGAAGCTGTTACAGATGCCTCTTCATCAGAGAATGCTACTGTCGTAATTGAACCAGAAGCAAACTCGATAATTGAAGGTTCTCTTGACATCAACACAACAACTGCAAGTGATCTGATCACTTCAAGTGATACCACGACTTCAAGCGATACTACAACTTCAAGCGATACCACGACTTCAAGTGATACCACGACTTCAAGTGAAATAGTGATCGCAAGCGGAGACAGTACAAACCTGGATGTTCTCCTCCCTGTGGCTGAAACAGTGATCAAGACAGAAGATCAGGCAACTACAGGCGATCAGACCGGCAGCACAGGCGACACATCTGCTTCTTCTGATTCAGGAAAAGATACTACAGCAGGTTCAGGAACAGGCGACACTGCAACTTCCTCTGATACAGGAAAGGATACTTCAGCGGATTCAGGGGACACTACTGCTTCTTCTGATACAGGAAAAGATACTTCAACCGGTAGCGACACTGCTACAAAGGAAAAAACAAAAACACCTGATGAGATCATCCAGACTGTAGCAACTGTAGAGGAAAAAGTTGTTCCTGATTATGAACTCGACACTTCTGCAGGCAAATGGTACAAAGAGGATGCCGGTGAAATCACATCAGATTCAACTGCAGCTTCCACAAGGGAGAAGATTGCTGAACTGCGACAGCAGATCAAGGATATCATGGCCCAGTATGCAAATAAAGAGATATCCCGTAAAGACGCTTTCGCAAAAATCAAAGCCATCAGGTCCCAGATCGCATCTCTCAGGGCTACTGTAGGTAACGGCGGCAACAAGAAAGAGGGTATTTACACAAACTGGGCAAAACAGGACCTCCTCCTGAACATCAACAAGGGTGAATCAGGATGGTACAGGCTTGTGGTCGTTGCCAAGAACAGGGGCAAACTGCCTGATACTTATGACAGGTTCTCATTTGACGTTACAAATGCCAGCGGAGATATCATCGGCAGCTTCAATGTAAAAGCATCAGACAAAGTATATAACAGGGGCAGCATAGATTTTAAACTCGAAAATCCTGCCGGAACAAAACTCAATATAGTATGGACAAACGACTACTATATCAAAGACAAGTACGATGCCAACATCAACATCAAGAAAGTTGTTCTGAAAAAAATCAAAGATCGCAAAGTTAAGAATAACTTTAAAACCAGGAACCTGCAGGGTGACCAGAATTCAAGCATGGACGGCAGGTGGTTCTTTGAAAACAGTTCAGCCTATACACACTGGAGCGGACAGGAGATAGGATACACATTTGAAAACATGGAAGAGGGCGTATACGAAGTTACAATTGATGCGCAGAACCATGGTTCACTCCCGCTGCCAAAAAACTACAAGGAATTCAAGGTAGATATTGAGTCCGAGTATGATTCCGCAAGCATGGTTATAGCGGCCAGTGACAAGAAAGCTGAAGCAGGAAAAGTCACCATGAGTTTCCCTGAAGGATCAACAACACTCTATGTGACATGGAACAATGACTCATACAAGGAAGGGGAATATGACGCGAACATCAAGATCAAGTCTATCTCCATTAAAAAGGTGAAGGAATCCAATCTCACTGCTTACCTGCTTAAAACAAAGCCGGGCAACAAGATATTCATCCTTGCAGCATTCCTTGTGATTTCAGGAGTTCTGGCGGGTATCTACATTAAAAACAGGTCTGCGTCAGTGGAAAGCTGAAACGCATGCACCAAAGTTTAAAAAAAGGCCCCGGAAGGGGCCTTTTTTTATTACTGCTCCTCTTCGTCAGTATCAGGAACAGCGCTGAATATCATGTTCACCGACTCAATGAAATCAGTATCCATTGCCGGGTCCCCTCCTTCACGAAGAATGGTCTGCCGTTTTATAAACAGCGATGAGATCTGGGCCGCGGCAAGGTCGTCCATGTGGCGCACAAACCTCAGGATCTTTTTCGCGTCTATGTTTATATCAAGCCCTCTTTTTGAAGAATCAAAGCCAAGGCCTATGAGCACCAGCATTACAGCCACATGCGCAAGCTTCTCATTATCGCTCTTAAGAACATCGATCTCCCTCATGCTCTCAAAAAAAACCTTCTCTGATAGCACGACCCTGTTCGACAGCGTCTCTATCAGGTCTATGTTGAACTCCGGATTGTTAACAAGAAGAATATCCAGGTTATCCCTGGAGGCCACGGCCAGTATTGTGTCTTCAGCACACAGGGCAGTGGCATTTCTTGTCTTGTTATCACTGAGTACGGCAAGTTCTCCGAAGAAATCGCCTGCTGAAGCTGTATTTACTGTTATTATGTTATTGTTGTCCTTGTACTTGTAAAAAATAATCCTTCCCTTTTTGATGAGATAAAACCTGTCACCCTGTTCCCCCTCCCTGAAGACAATCGATCCCTGCGGGAAGAATTCCTCCTGCTGCGTCATAACGAGCGGTTTATAGAAAAGCCCCTTGATCGCGTCAAATCCGGGCAGGCGAAGCAGGAACACCGCCCCCTTCCATAAACGCAGGAGGTTATACCTGATTATGAAACGGAAGAATCCCACGTATGTCTTTTCCAGGCGCACTATGGTCCCGAAAGCCTCATGCCTCAGGTGGTGGTTCTCCCACATAACGCGCCCGATAACAATTTTTGATTCGAGCTTCGACAGGCTGAACCTGAGCTGAACCGTTGACCCTAAACCCAGCGCTTCAGTTGTCTGCAAAAAACAGTTTTGATAAGTCAGGTCATTCGTCGCCAGAAACTCAGCAACTATTCCGTTTTTGATAATCTCTACGTCAGAGATAACAGGCAGGCTGATGAGACTTTTGACGAAATAGGCAGGATTGACCGCGCCCGATATGATAAGTACCAGGGCGATGCATAGAGGGAACAGCACAAATATGGCGACAGCCTCTTCACGCAGCAGCGGAAGCCTGTATTTCTCGTCAATAAACCTGTAGATTGTCATCCCGGCCCCGGCTGCAATTATCATTATCACCATGAATGAAAATTTCGTAATGCCGGGGTGCCAGTTAAAAAATGGAGCCGGGCTGCTTTTAAGGATACCGGTGTACCTCTTAACCCACCTGTCATAACGGGGCTGCCTGTCATGAACACGCCATTCTTCCAGCTTGATGTTGAGAATGTTCAGTTTTTTCTCTGAGAATATACTCTGTGACCTTGAAAGAATGACCTCCAGGTATACAACCGAAAGGATAAGAACAGGCGCCGATATATAAGATAAAACCCCTCCTTTCATCAGCACTGTATCAAACAGTCCGTGAAACATGAGAGGAATAAATATTGCTTTTAAAAAATTCAGCAGTTTACCCGTTTTGAAATAAGTCATTTTTGACATGCCAAGGTAACATGCCGCAATACCGCATGTTGTTATGTGCAGCGGCACCGCAAAGACCATGCGTATATACAGTATTGAGCTGTCCAGGTCCAGGGCATAAAAAAAGTTTTCGATACAGGAGAACCCGAGGCCAAAAAGCATACCCGAAATAATGCTGCGGCTTATGTCAAAATCAGGATACCTCCTGAGCAGAGTATAAATTATTATTACAGCCCCCGATTTTTCGAGCAGCCCTGCCATGACAAATCCTTTAACAAGTGGATTGACTATGGTAAGCAGATCAGATATAAAACCGCCCGCAAGGAGCATGAAAAGGGCATAGCCCATACCTGTAAGAAATGATGACAAATATTTTGTTGAACCACTCCCTGAGGAAAAATATCTGAAATAGATGAAATAAAAAAGTATTACAGGGATAAATGATATTAACAGCTTTCCAATTTGCATAAATGCCACGCTAATTATTGTTATTATACCTGTCAGAAACTGGTTTTCCACAGTTGCTATTGTTGCACGCCTGCCGGTGCGGGCTGGCAACATATAATTATGTGTATATCCTTTTATGAATGGTATATTTCATATACATCCGTTCTTTTAAATATCGCCCATATCTGAATTTTAATCAAGCAAAAACAATAGACTTCTTTTCAAACTGGCGTTTGAAGCCCTCAGAAAGCCTGAAGTTGGCGTTTTTAGGGGCTACGCCCTAGCGTTCACGATGAACCACTGCCAGCACAAAACATGATTTTTTAATAAAGCGGGCCTTAAACCGGTAAAGAAATGAATAAGGAAACAAGTCTCATACTTCCGGCTCCCTGTACTCTTCCAGGAGCATGCTGTTTTTCTTAAAATGATAAATCCTTGACTCCGAAAACAGAAAACTTTCACACTGGCAATGCAAAAAAATGCCAAACAGGCAGATGATTAAAGACCACGATGAAAAAAAGCTGCAATATTATATGTATAACCGGCCCGACTGCAAGCGGAAAAACATCCCTGGCGGTTGAGATTGCTCTTAAATATGGATGTGAAATCATCTCGGGTGATTCACGCCAGGTTTTCACAGGAATGGATATTGGAACAGGCAAGGACCTTGGGGAATACTCAACTGCAAGGGGCACCGTATCGCATCACCTCATCGACATTGTCCGGCCTGAAGAAGACTACAGCCTGTACCGGTATCTGGCGGATTTTAATGCCGCGCTTTCCGGCATCCGCCGGAGGGGAAGGATGCCCCTGCTTGCCGGAGGTTCAGGCCTATACATAGAAGCTGCGCTCAAGGGATATCTCCTCCCTGACGCGCCGGCAGACAATGAGTTGCGCTCCATGCTTGAAAAAGTACCGGCTCATGAGCTTGAGACAATGCTCCGCAGCGAGTCAGAAGAGATATTCAGGAGGACGGACCTTTCCAGCACGCGGAGGATCATCAGGGGAATCGAAATTGCGCGATACATCAATGAAAACCACTTGTCCCCTGTCAGTTCCGGTTCAGTCCTCTCCCCGCTTATCATCTGTATAATGCCGCCAAGGGAGATACTGATAAAGCGAATTGATAAACGGCTAGAGCAGAGAATGGGGCAGGGAATGGTTGATGAAGTAAAAAGACTTACCGGTGCCGGTGTATCACATGAACGGCTGCTGAAGCTGGGCCTTGAGTACAGGTACACAGCCATGTACCTGCACGGAGACATATCCGAATATGAAATGATTTCTAAACTGAAAACAGAAATTCACAGGTTTGCCAAAAGGCAGATGACCTGGTTCCGCGGTATGGAACGAAGGGGCCTTGAAATCCACACAATAACCAGTCCTGATCCTGTTGAGGCAGAACGGATTATTGATTCATACATCCTCAGGCCCTGATAGAATAGCGTTACTGGTTACGGCCGGTTGAAATCAGACAACGCCCTTCTCAATAAAGAATTTTCTGTATGCCATGTCTGTTCCCCTGATATGGTTCACCAGCCAGTCATGCAGAAACTTGATAAGCTCAATAGTAAACCCCGCCTTGCCTGACGACAGCCTTGACTGGAATTCCATCACCCTGGCCTTAAGTTTTTCATGTTCATCCCTGTGCTTTTCATAATCAGGATAGGCAAATTTTTTCATCAGGTTTTCTTCGTTTTGAAAATGCACCACAGTGTACTCAACAAGCGCGGAGAGTGCTGTCCCGGCCGCAGCAATCCTGTCTCCGACAAGAACCAGATGATTGAGTTCATTCACCATGCTTATCAGTTTTTTATGTTCTGAATCTATGGATTTTATCCCAACACTTAATTCTTCGCTCCATACAATATTCTCCATCCATTCCTCCATGAAACATCTGTTATTAATAATAGACCTTTTTCCAAACTGGCGTTTGATACCTTCAGAAAGCCCGAAGGTGGCTTTTTGTAAGGGGCTCAGCCCGAGCGTTCACGATGAACGCCTGCCAGCACAAAACATGATGTTTTAATAATGCTGGCCTTAGACCCGGTAAAAAACAAGAAAGGAACAAATCTAATATATAAAAAAACAGATACCAAATCAAACTGCATACTCTTGCTGAAATATTCATAACCAGCCGTTATGTTTTTTGGCCGCTACACGCTCTATACTTGTTTTTTAATTGAACTCCACACTATCATAAACTATATTTGTCAGGTATGTCGAATCTGCATTGAACGGAGCCCCTGGACAACCGATGGATAAAAGCGACGAAGAAGGATACAAAAAATTTCAGCTCTTTTACGTTGAAGCACTGATGCATGACTCATCCTTTCCCCAGCTGAACAGGATCAGGCCGCTGTTTGAAAAACTTACACTCGAGGAATTTCTTGAACTGGTTGATAATGTTTTCAGAGAAAACGATTACGAACTGACACAGCAGTTTCTCTACTTCCTCATACTGTTCAGGGACATGAAACACCTTCAGAAATACATGAACTCCCCGCTTTTCGGCATTGAAAAACTTGAGAGGCTCATCATATTCACCTTTGGATACTGCAGCATACACGATAACTCAACAGAAAGAATCATCGACGAGATTCTTTTTTTTCTGAACAATGAAAGGCTCTACGAACTTGCTGTTCATTCAAAATACATACAGACCGACAAGCTGCTGCTTTTCATGATTCTTTCAAAATTTGAACCGGACCTGCTCAACAGGTATTTCAGCACAATAAAGGACATTGCTTCGTTCATTAATTATTTCCTTAAACTTCCCGATGAAACACTGAGATCGATCATTTCGCGAAACTACCACCTTTTTCAGTACATTATGCTCATGATGGCAGAGAATGATACCGGAAGCACGGTTCCGGTCGAATTCTTTGAACGGTACCGCAGCGATATTGACCAGTTCAGCAAACTGAGTGATATCATAAGGCAATACAAAAAAACATCAGACCTGAGCAGGGAAAAAGAACTCCCCTTCAACATGAGAGACATGAACAGGATATCTTTCCTGGTAAACATGATACGCGAAGTGCCTGATCCCATTATGGCTGTGGAATACTTCGATGGTGAAGGAGTATTTATTGATGAAATGGAAAAAAAAATTGTCACCGCAGTAGTTACCGACCCCATGATGAAGAACCTTTTCGTCAGGTATGACTCGGTCCTGGATTCGGTGCTGAAGGCATAGGTCAAAAAAAGCCGGGTGGAATCCCGGCTTTTTTATCTTCATCAATTCCGGCTACTTTGTTGCATCTTTCAAAAGTTTAACGATTTCAGTGAAACCCTGCTGTTCCGCAAGAGACTGGGCAGTGTTGCCGTTCATGTCCCTGATTTTCGGGTCAGCGCCACGGGCAAGCAGTATTTTCACAACATCAATTTTTCCCCATGAAGCGGCATACATCAGGGCTGAATAACCGTAGCTGTCTGTTTCATTTATCTTCGCGTTTTTGTCCAGCAGCAGGGCAATACCTTCAGGCGTCACGTTGTATGATGAAACAGCGAACATTAGCGGTGTAGCGCCCGTCGCATTTTTCATGTTAACGTCAAATCCCTTTGACAGGAAAAGTTTTATCAGTTCAATATTCATTGAACTGCATGCAAAATGAAGCGCCGAGTTTCCATTATAATCTTTTAACTTTATGTCTGCACCGCTGTCCATGAGTATCTTCACGGCGTCGGCATTTCCGTATGTCAACGCGTAAAGGAAAGCTGAATACCCCAGGTTATCAACCGCGTTCAGGTCCGGCTTGTATTTTATAAATTCCTTAATTGATTCAATATCATTGTTAACAACAAGACAGATCAATGGCGTATAACCTGACACGTTCTTTGCGTTGATATCAACACCCTTCTCAACAAAGAGCTTCACGATGCTCATGTTCCTGGAATAACAGGCAAGGTGCAGGGCATTATCCCCGTTCCTGTTCCTGATATTTACAGATGCCCCCTTGTTAATGAGCATCCTGACCAGTTCTTCAGAGTTCTGGTAACTCTGTATGGCATACATGAGCGGTGTCATGCCGCTGTTGTCTTTCCTGTTTATGTCTGCCTTGCTGTCAATAAGCAGTTTTATAAGATCCATGTTACCCATTGCCATGGCAAGTATAAGTGGGCTCTGGCCGTAATAATTTGTAGCATTAATATCCGCACCGGACTTAAGAAGCATTTTCACGGCATCGATACTGCTTGAATTAATGGCCATTATCAGAGCGGTTCCGCCGTCGTTTGTTTTACTGTTAACCTTTATTCCCTTCTTGAGCAGAATCTCTATCATCACAGTATTTCCCGATGATGCGGCCAGGTGCAGTTCATTGTAACCGTATATATCCGGTTCACCGATTTTTGCCCCCTTGCCCAGAAGAAATTCCGCCACAGAGGTTGTGGTTGTTCCTGTATCGCCGGAATAAACATTACCGGCAAATATTGATCTCATGAGGGGAGTTTTCTCTTCATTGTCCCTGATGTTGATGTCAGCTCCCTTATCAATGAGCAGTTTCACTATCTCAAGGTTGTTCATTGAAGCTGCCATTGTCAGGGCACTCCATCCGTAGTGGTTTACTGTGTTTACCGGGACTTTTTTCTCCAGCATTAAATTAACAAGTTCAACACTTGAAAGCATAACGGCCTTGATCAAAAGGGTATTCCCCTCGTTATCGGTCTGTGTCAGGTCAAATTTCTTTCCGCTCATCAACTCTTTTACTATATCGATGAAACCATTATTAAACGCAGTCATAAGCGGCGTATTGCCCGCATTGTCCCTGGCGTTGACATCACCACCTTTTTCAAGGATGAAGCGCACCATGTCGATACTGCCGCTCCTGCATGCAACGTGCAGCAGTGTCTCCCTGTAATTGTTGCGGCTATTGATTGACATCCCCTTGCCCAGAAGCAGGGTAACGATTTCAGTTTTCCCATAAGCAACCGCATAATGGAGGGCATTGCTTCCGCCGTAATCAACAGTATCGAGTTTTACATTTTTTCCGAGAAGGAGCTGTACGCACTCCAGGCTCCCTGACTGGACCGCCAGCATGAGAGGTGTTGTACCATAGGAATTTTTTGCATCAAGCCTGGCACTCTTTCCAAGGAGTGTCTTAACAAGCTCAACCGATCCATACTGGCATGCATAGTGCAGAAGGGTATTACCGTAATAATCCTTGAATTTAACATCCGCGCCTTTTTCAATGAGCAGTGACACCACGGGAAAATTTCCATTATAAACAGCTGATGCAACCGCTGTCATGCCTGTACCGGATACATAGTTGACATCTGCCCCTTTGCTGAGCAGTAACTTCACAGTTTCAACTGTTCCCCTTGCAGCGACCTTGATAAGCGGTGTGTTCCCGTCAAAGTCCACCACATCAACCCTCGCCCCCCTGGACAGGAAGAGGTTAATAAGATTTTCATCGCCCACTTCACAGGCCCTGAGAAACGGGGTGCCGCCGTTAATGTCAGTAGCGTTCATATCGGCTTTTTTTTCAATGAGGAGTTTTATCGTTTCGATCTGGTTATTATATATGGCAAGCATAATGGCGGTTTCACCCATGAAATTCTTTGAATTTACATCGGCACCGGCATCCAGAAGAAGTACAACCAGCTCATTCCTTCCATAACTTGCCGCATAAGCCAGCGCATCATACCCGTAGCTGTCTTTTATTTTAAGGTCGGCTTTTTTTGATATGAGAATCTTTGCGATTTCGGTATCGCCATTAATGGCGCACCACATTATCAGCGTCATATTGTTGTATAACCTGGTATTTACGTCAGTCCCTGAATTTATCGCCTTGATGATACCATCCCTGTCCTGGCTGTTGACGAGGTTCATCAGGTTCTGCGCCCCAAGGCTCGCTGCGAGCAGCAGGATCGAGCAGATCATAATTAACTTCTTTTTCATCACCTTCTCCATATAAATCAATTATAGCCTGTTATTTTATACAGACATAAGTTAACCGCCGGTAAGTTCGGCGGTTAAGCATCTTGTATCAGATAATCAGGTGTTTATGAATATTAAATATCCAGTATCAAAGCAATAGTCAAGAAAAAAAGCATGGGCGGATCATTAAGAGATGGCCCTCTTACAGTACATACTCCAGCATTACTTTGTTTTAAATGTATATACACCGTCCCATTTCTTTGAAGGGGGCTTCTTGATGAACTCCTCGCATCTTCTTATATAGGTTTGCGATGGGCCGTCATCATGGAGTATTGCCAGTGCTTCGTGGAAATGCCTCATGGCCTTTTTCCACTGGTGCTCGTCGAACATCCTGAGCCCTTCGTTGTACTTTTCGATCATGTCATAAACCTTCTGCGGCAGAGACCCCTTCTTGCCCAGCAGCTCGTAGATAAGTATAGGCTCGGTCTTACCCACAACCCTGATTGTGTCAAGCCGCCTGACATCAACTATATCGTTTGCGTTCCTGTAGGTATTCTCGCTTATTATCGCCGTTGTTCCATAATGCTTATTAGCACCCTCAAGGCGCGAAGCCAGGTTAACCGAATCTCCCATTGCCGTGTAGTCCATACGCATGCGGGAGCCCATATTCCCCACGACGGCAAGTCCGGTGTTCATGCCCATCCTCACGAAAAGCTCGTGCTGCCCGATGTTTCTCCACTGCTCCTGCATCTCGCGAAGCCTGCGCTTCATGTCAATGGCTGCGAGGCATGCGCGTATCTCGTGGTCTGTGTAGGGATGGGGCGCGCCGTAGAAGGCCATGATCGCGTCACCCTCGTACTTGTCTATGGTGCCGCCGTGCGAGATTATGATGTCGGTCATCTCGGACAGGTACTCGTTCAGCAGCGCAACGAGTTCAGGCGGGGAGAGTTTTTCTGATATGGTGGAAAATCCTGCCACGTCAGAAAAGAAAATTGTTATGCGCCTGTTCTCACCACCGAGCTCCAGGGCCTCAGGGTGTTCCATAATCTGGTCGATAACGTCAGGCGCGATGTACCTTGAGAATGCGCTCTTGATAAATTTTTTCTGGCTCTCCTCGCTCACCAGTTTAATGGAGATTATGCAGACCGAGGGGAGAACCAGCGCAAGGTTTGTGCCGAGCTGGTCGATCCAGATATTGCCGAACGAAAACAGGAACACCACAACAGCATTGAGCAGGAGGAATGACGAAATCGCGGCAACAAGGGACCTCCTGCCTGCCAGGCTCCCGGTGATAAAACCTGAGAGAAGCGCGATCATGAGCATCATAAGAGCCGCACCGAAACGCCCCATTTTGCTTATGTACGATCCGTTTATTATTGTATTCACAACGTTGTGGTATGTACCCACGCCGGCGTACTCATTGTGCAGCGGTATAGATGCGATATCATGGGTGCCTGTAGCCGTGAGTCCAATAATCAGTATTTTGTCCCTGACCTCCTCTGCACGAAGCACCAGCTCTACCCTCTTTATTGACTCAACTGCGTTATCAAGGTCTGCTTTCAGCTGGACGCCAGGCGACGCGGCATATTCCTTCTCGATCTTCTCCTTCTCATCCTTCAGCACCTGGAAGCACTTCATCTTCTCCTGCCTCATCTCTGATTCAAGCTTCTTCAGCTCATTCATGAGCGCTATCTTCTTCTCTTCGGTCGCGAAAGGAATCTGTTCCCTTATTTCATTAATACGGGTATTAATCTGTGCGCGCTTCATGATGCCGGCAGGCCCGCTGATTGTATCAAAAAATTCGTAGACCCACTCAACAAAATCATTGTACTCAAGCAGGGCATAAAATGGCAGGATGTGAAAAGACTCCTCCCGAGAACCGGGGCCTGCCCAGTTAACGAATATCATCCCCTGGCCGTCAATTGGTATAACGATATCCTGTTTTTTCGTGTACAACGGATTAAAGGCATCCTTCAGTATGATGTTTTTCCCGGGGTTTATCACTATATTTTCTTTCCTAACATTACAGGCATCAATGAGCATCGCCATCGAAAGGTTGAAATAGACCCGCCTGTTAAAAACCTGTATCAGCCGGACACGCCTTATGGTACCGTCAATGTCAGTGTACCTGTTCACGAAGCCGAACATTCTGCCGGTTGCCATGAGCCCTGGTATGGGATAGACAATTACCTTCATATCGTTATCGGCAAGATCATTAAACTCCTTTTCGCGGTCAGATGGAACAGGTATAGATGAAATGGACTCGAACCTTTTCACCGCTGCCTGAAACTCCTTCGTCCCCTGCCTGGCGACCTGCTCATCGGTAAGCGGGTCGCCTGAAAAAGTATATGACAGCAGAACAGCGCCGCTGTTCCCTGTGCTCTCTGAAAAAAGCTGGTCGTTGTTCTTCACAACAGAGGCCAGTTCATCGGAGCTTAACTTTTTACCGGCCAGCACTTTCTCCTGCAGCATGTTATACGATTCGTCGTTTACGCGCAGCGGCGACTGGTCGGGAAACATGATATCAAAAGATACCTGCTCCGCGCCGAGTTCCTTGAGCACGTCCAGGCCTGCGGCGTATATGTCACGCGTCCAGGGGAACTGCCCCAGTGCGACTGTACTGTATTCGTCTATGTCGAGGAAATAGAGTTTGTCCCACTGCGCCACTGATGGCTTCAGCTTGAAGCGCAGGTCATAGAGTTTCAGTTCAAAAAAATCATACACGCTGGAAAAACTGAAAGGAAGAATAAATAGAAAGGCAACAAATCCGATAATCAAGCCCGCAAACCTGTTCTGTTCAAAGAACCTGCTCATGGGCTCAATGACTTTCTGTATCTTTTCTCGGTTCACGCATGGCCTCCTTGCGTTGAGTTTATTTCACAATGCCGTCATTCAGCGGCACAAGGCTGGATTCAACTGATAGTTCCATGAAAACATATACTTTTAATAAATGCAAATACTTTAAATCACATGATCACCGGTTGCCATTGAGTAACGTGTACCAGCCCTGTCAGCCGGAGACTGCATGCCGGGAATGAAAGTGTCATGATACATCAAGCCCCCGCGGATGCAGGGGCTCAATCTTTGTTACATGTTACATATGACTTATATGCTCAGGTTGATGCCTGCCATGGCAAACTGCTCACTTCCGACCGATGAATCATATGCATCGCCCGGAAGAAAAAGCCCGTAATTGACATACATCGATAGATCGTAAAACATCTGCCACCTGAGAGAAACATCAATACCCTGCCCTATAAACGATTCAGCCACCATCGCGTCACCCGAAGTAACCCCCGAATCATTTTTGTCCTTCATGTAACAGGCGTACTTGGCCATGAGAGTCATTTTCGTTAACCTTCTCGACTCCGCCCATGAGAAAGGCGCGAGCGCAAATCCTCCCCTGAACACATGCATGTTGCCCAGCTGCGGCCTGAACGCATAACCGCCCGAGAACGTACCGAAATAGATAAAGCCGCTGTCGCTTCCTCCGCCGGATTCGGACCTGTTGGACCTAACGTATGTATCCCTGTCATCATCACCGGAACCGAAAGCGTACTGCAGCATAAGCACCGGCTTCAGCAACACGGGGATGTACCAGTCCAATCCTGAATTCACAGCATATGCCCTTACATCAGCCTGTTCGTTAGCCGGTGTATCCAGGTAGCTTTTACCCGTTTCGTAGATAAACTCGCCGTAATATGCCAGGCTTCCGGCAAACACCCCGCTGATGCCTGACCCGAAATATTGTGAATCATAACGTGTCTTCTGAGCAGAATCCTCGTCAGAAAAATCATACTGAGCAAGACCGAAGATGTAGAATTTCTGGTTGTAAAAAAACAGGGAAGCCTCTGCGCCGCCGAATACCCTCTTTGCTCCATCGGCCAGGTCCTTGTCGCTCAGGCCGTATGGGTTGTTGTCTTTCATCATGAGTCCGGTGTACATCCCCAGCAGTTTGACAGAAAAGATGGATGAATTAAAAATAAATTCCGCGCCGTCACCCCTTCCGTCAAGGGCAAGCCCGGTACCCAGGCTGAAAAACCTGCGGCCCGCAGAAAACTCCAGGTCGCCGGAGTCCGTACTCATTGTAATAAAACCGAGGTCGAGGTCAAACACGTTATCAGATTCGATATCCTCATAAATGCCGTCGGCAGAAATAATCCCCAGGTACGAATCCTTTACCCTGGCATATACGCTGCAGTTGTTCCATAAATAAGCCCTGGCCCAGAGCTTTGAATTAAGCAGGTAAGTTGAGAGCGAGTACTGGTCCGCGTTATCGTAAATATAAACCGGGCTCAGCGTCAGCCCGTACTGTATACCCTTGCGTGAAAAACTTTTATCAGCCTGGACGACCTTCATGTCCTCATCAGAATCAGGGCTGTAGAAAAATCCCTCGTAGTCCTGCCCGGCAGCCGAAAGATTAACCGCAGCAAGAAGAATAAAAGCCATCAATACTGTTTTTATTTTATTCATATTACTGCCCCTTCGCAATTGAAATCTTTGACATTATCTCGAGAAGCTCGGGACCGCTCACCAGGTCATTCTCGCTGCCGTCAGCATTC
Source organism: uncultured Leptospirales bacterium (assembly GCA_964440335.1). GTDB lineage: Bacteria > Spirochaetota > UBA4802 > UBA4802 > UBA5550 > JAAYBQ01. The sequence goes on along the minus strand of CAYTSF010000031.1, from coordinate 1,578 downwards.
ATTATACCGGCATCAACGCACGCCCGGAAGGCGTACCGCTCTGTGCCGAAAATTGTGTACATCAGGCTGCCGTCAAGGTCAAGGTACTTCGCGGTCATGAGAGAAATCATTCCCTTTGTGAGAGGTTCATTCCTGTCATATGACAGTCCCACGTTTTTCGCAGACATGGAATCAAAAAGTTTCAGGGCATCCCCATACGTAGCGGTCTCCTTTTTGTCAAGCTCACCCATGAATGTAAAAATATCATCTCCTGCAGCGTGCGACACAGTACAGAACACACACACTGCCATTATTATCAGAAAAAATTTTTTCATCATAAACCCTCCGTGACTATAAATTATTCCGGCCAGTTGATTCGCATGTCAACCGTTGCGGGCATGTCGCCATTCATCCGGTTATCAAGAATCCCGGTATCTCCCTCAGGATTGCCCGTCCGGTCATTGTTGTAAAGTCCGGTACCGCGCTCGTTATCTGTTGTGCTGTTGTCGCTCACATCTGCAATAGATCCGTCCTTTTCATCCTGCAGCAGGAATCCGGGGTCGCCATCGCCATGTTTCTGCACAAAGACCTCTTTACCGGTAATGTACCTTGTCCTCTCAATGCGGTTGATCCCCTCGATCTCCCCCTCAATTACTTTTACAATCATCCCGGCATCGGGCCCGTAAAAGATTTCCTCCTCTGTACCGCGCACACTCGATGTGGCTATGGGTGTGGTAACCTTGAAAACAGTCTTTACCTTTTTATCTTTTGGCACTTTAACATTAATTTTTCCGCGCTTGAGGCCAACATTTGTATCGGAAGTTTTATCGTCTGTCTTGCTGTAGACCTGAATTACCGTGAAGGGTTTGATAGTGATGGTATGGTTGAGTGAATTCAGGCTCAGCTCAGCGGTTGAATCCGCGCCGGTGCTGATCTTCACTCCTTCAGGAAGAACCTGTTTCTCTTTCAGCTGCACCCAGTCCTTCTTGACTTTATAGGCCACTGTGCCCTTTACCTTCAGTACTTTTATCTCTGCAAACAGAGAGGTGCTGCCTGCAAATATCAATGCCGTCATGAGCAGTATTATCTTCTTCATATTTAAACTCCTTTAAATATTTGTTGTATTTTATAATATCTATTATAAAATACAAACATTATTAGCAAAAAAATAAAAAAATAGAGCGCTTCAAAGCCTGTCCGGGCTCGGATATGTAACGCATTAAAATATAACAGGAGTTATGCCGCGAGGGCACTATGAAAAAAATTATATTAACCGCACTCTTTACAGTACAGGTATTCATGTCCGGATGAAATAATATATCGATATAATTTGAACGAATATTTGTTTCTCCGTGTCCTTTTTTTGTTATAGCATTTTGCGAAATAATTAGAGCATAGAAGAAAAAGACTATTAATTTATCACCAGGGTATAATAATGCCATATAATGAAGGAGTTAAAAAATGGCATTATCGATAGATTTAAGAGAAAGGATAATTGAAGCAATAGAAGAAAAAAATTTATCCAAAGCAGATGTTATTAGAATATTTGTAACTACACAGCTATTTAGCTCTGAAAGTTTAAGTATAGCTGGTTGCCCG
>CAYTSF010000030.1:0-27429 GCA_964440335.1 uncultured Leptospirales bacterium | reverse complement strand
CCGGGTTTTGAGCCTACTTTTCATTCGGGATCTCAATATCTGTGATCAAAGGTTGAGCTCCGCAAGGAGAAGGCCGGATTTTACATGAGGGAACCCACCTGGTTATCCAGGTTCTAAAAACCCCTTGCTACACGGCACTCGCGGGTATATAAAAAAAGAGGGGCTGCTAAAAACAGCCCCTCTTTTTTATTCTTATGCTTCGGAAAGCTTTTTATACCTGTTATATGTCCACCTTGCGTTATCCTCGGCAGCCCTGAAGAGTTCATCGGCCTTATCCGGAAAATCCTTCTTGAGCGACGTGTAACGTACTTCACCCATGAGGAAGTCCTGGAACTTGCTGAAATCAGGTTCTTTTGAGTCAAGCTGGAACGGATTTTTTCCTTCAGCTTCAAGACGCGGGTCAAACCTGTAAAGGTTCCAGTATCCGCATTCAACAGCCATTTTGGCTTCAAGCTGAGACTTGCCCATACCTGCCCTGAGTCCATGATTGATACATGGTGAATAGGCAATTATAACTGAAGGCCCCGGGAAAGATTCAGCCTCCTGTAACGCCTTGAGATACTGGGCCTGGTTTGATCCCATTGATACAGAGGCTACATAAACATAACCATAAGCCATGGCCATCATACCAAGATCTTTCTTCCTGATCTTTTTACCGGAAGCCGCGAACTTGGCTACGGCAGCTGCAGGCGTTGCCTTTGAAGACTGCCCGCCTGTGTTTGAATAAACCTCGGTATCCAAAACAAGAATGTTAACATCCTCGCCCTGCGCAATTACATGGTCAAGTCCTCCGTAGCCAATGTCATACGCCCAGCCGTCTCCGCCGAAAATCCATACAGATTTCTTTATAATATACTGTTTCAGCTTAAACATTTCCTTTGCGGAAGGAGCCGAATCCTTTTCAAGTAAAGGAATAATCTTTGCAGCAAGCTCTTTTGTCTTCTCGGCATTGTTTCTTTGTGCAGCCCACTCGTTAAGGAGGGCTTTAAGTTCAGTTGAGCCTCCTTCTGTCTGGTAAACATCGATAAGATCAACGATCCTCAGTCTCATCTGGCCGACTCCGAGATTCATACCGAATCCGTATTCAGCATTATCCTCGAAAAGTGAGTTAGCCCATGAAGGACCATGGCCCGCAGCATTCTTGCAATATGCGGTAGCAGGAGCAGATGCACTATAAATTGAAGTACAGCCGGTAGCGTTTGCTATCATCATACGGTCACCGTAAAGCTGAGTGATAAGCTTGATATACGGAGTCTCACCGCATCCTGCACACGCGCCAGAGAACTCAAAGAGCGGCTGACAGAACTGGCTTCCCTTGATGGAATTCTTAGCCATGAGTGTATCTTTATAAGTCACCTTTGAAGCCATATAATCCCAGTTTGTATTTTCTGCCATCTGTGATTCGAGCGGCTTCATGACAAGGGCTTTCTCTTTTGCCGGGCAGACCTGTGCGCAGTTTCCGCAGCCGGTACAGTCGAGCGGGCTTATCTGGATTTTGAACTGGAGCCCTTCAAGCCCTTTCCCTTTCGCCTCGATAAGTCTGATGCCTGCCGGTGCGCCTGCCACCTCTTTTGAATCAAGGAGGAATGGCCTTATTACAGCATGGGGACAGACATATGAACACTGGTTGCACTGAATACAGTTTTCAGGAATCCATTCAGGGACATTAACCGCTATACCGCGCTTTTCATAAGCAGTAAGGCCTGCGGGGAATGTTCCATCCTCCCTTCCGATGAATGCGCTAACGGGGAGAAGGTCTCCGTCAAGGTTGTTAATAGGCTCCATGATTTTTGTTACAAATTCAGGTTTGCCTGCAACATTAACTTCAGATTTGCCGGCCAGTGTTTTCCAGTCTGCCGGTATTTCGATCTTTACGAGCCCGTCGGCACCGCTGTCAACAGCCTTGTTGTTCATGCTTACAATATCGTCGCCTTTTTTACCGTAGCTCTTCTTGATTGCTTTCTTCATCTCCTCAAGAGCTGTATCATGAGAGATAACTTTAGCAAGCTTAAAGAAAGCAGCCTGCATGATTGTGTTGGTCCTTGAACCCAGACCAAGATCCTGGGCGATTTTTGTTGCATTGATTATATAAAAATTGATGTCATTTTTCGCGATCTGCATCTTCATTTTTTCAGGAAGCCTGGATATTGTTTCATCTGCATCCCACATACTGTTTAACAGAAATATTCCGCCCTTCTTGAGGCCTTTGAGCATGTCGTACTTGTAGATATAAGAAGGAACATGGCATGCCACGAAGTCAGGCTGTGAGATCAGGTATGTTGACCTGATCGGCTTCTTGCCGAAACGCAGGTGAGATACAGTAACACCGCCGGATTTCTTTGAGTCATAAGCAAAATAAGCCTGTGAGTAGAGATCAGTCGTATCGCCGATGATCTTGATTGAGTTCTTGTTGGCGCCGACAGTGCCGTCTGAACCCAGACCATAGAATTTCGCCTCGATTGTTCCTTCAGGAACAACGCTGATGTCCTCCCCTACCGGAAGAGATTTGAATGTAACATCATCAACGATACCGATAGTAAACCCGTTCTTCGGTTCAGGAAGCTTCAGGTTTTCATAAACAGCAAGTATCTGTGACGGTTTTGTGTCCTTTGAACTGAGTCCATACCTTCCGCCAACGATTAACGGGGCATTCGCCTTTCCGTAGAATATGTCCTTCACGTCGAGGTAGAGAGGTTCGCCGTTTGCTCCCGGCTCTTTTGTCCTGTCAAGTACTGCGATCCTTTTAACAGATTTGGGCAGAACCTTCATCAGGTATTTTTCAGAAAAAGGCCTGTAGAGGTGGACATTGATAAGTCCGACCTTTTCACCTTTTGCAGTGAGGTAGTCAATTACTTCACGTGTTGTCTCAGTTACCGAGCCCATTGCTATGATGATATTCTCAGCATCGGGTGCGCCGTAATATGTGAATGGGTGATATTCCCTTCCTGTAATCTTTGTTATCCCCTGCATGTACTCTTCAACGACATCATCCAGGGAATCGTAGAATTTATTGGATGCCTCCCTTGCCTGGAAGAAGATGTCCGGGTTCTGCGCCGTGCCCCTGATGTATGCATGTTCAGGATTTAACGCATTTTTGCGGAATCTGTCAACTGCATCACGGTCGAGCAGTTTGCCCAGTTCCACTGTATCGATCTCCTCGATCTTCTGGATTTCATGTGATGTGCGGAACCCGTCAAAAAAGTGAAGGAACGGAACCCTGCTTTTAATGGCCGCAAGGTGCGCAATACCTGCCAGATCCATAACCTCCTGAACGCTGCCCGTTGCAAGCATGGCGAATCCTGTCTGACGCACTGCATATATGTCTGAATGGTCGCCGAAGATAGAAAGCGCCTGGGCAGCAAGCGTCCTTGCAGTGACATGAAATACTGCGGGAAGAAGTTCGCCTGAAATTTTATACATGTTGGGTATCATAAGCAGGAGACCCTGTGAAGCCGTAAACGTTGTTGTAAGGGCGCCGCCCTGCAGTGAACCGTGGAGAGCACCCGCTGCTCCACCCTCGGACTGCATTTCCGCCACTCTGACGACATTACCAAATATATTTTTCTTATCTCTGGATGCCCATTCATCTACAAATTCCGCCATCGGTGATGAAGGCGTAATCGGATAAATAGCGGCAACCTCTGTAAAGGTATAAGCCACGTGTGCCGCAGCCTGATTACCATCCATTGATTTCATAATTTTTTGCGCCATTGACAACCTCCATTTATATTTATTAAACTTTACTTTTGATAAAATTTTCTGCTAAAAACTTATCACGGAACAGCGCGTGAAAAGAGCAAAAACTGGTCCTGAAAAAATTTCGTCAATTTAGAATACAACCGTCATGTGTCAAGCTAATTCATATTAATTCAATAATAAAAAATTTTTTATGATTGAATTATTTTTTTATTCATTATTAAATAAAATACATGATAAACTTTATGTCTGGTTCATCATTTAAAATAAACAATGTTAATTCCTGGACTTTTTTTAAGAATAAATTGTTCTGATCGCCGCGCGGACCTGGACGAAAAGGCAATTGAAAATATCATTATCACACTATACGGTATTCCGGACTAATGACTGAATATATAAGCTGTTACCAATTATATCCTGAAATACCGGCAAAAGGATTAGTATGAAAAAACTTAAGAAAGAGATTGTCGATAATCCGCTCTACTCTCAATTTATCAAAGAAAACCGGATTATATTATCTGACATCAATAATCAGGTAACCGGCCTTTTACAGAAAACATGTGAAAATAACAGCATGCTGATTTCCCTTATTGAGGAACTATTAAAACTTGCTGAAGTATCTGCCACAATTCATAACCAGTATAAAAATAGTACGGGCGATGAAGAGATTTATCAACTTAAATCACTGCTGCTCAACCTTAAAAAAAACACCATGGCTGATTCTATTTATCTTGAAACAGCGGATTATCTTGTAAAAAAAATTGATACATTGATTGCGAAATCCTTTACCGAACTGGATTTAACAGAAAAAGCCCGTGTAGAAAGCCGGGAAAGTAATAAGCTGGATCTAAAAAAACCGGAACCCGAACTAAAATACAAATGGTTCACATTCAGCAGAAACAATTCATGGTTCATAATACCCTTTAGTGAAGTAAATATAATCGAAATCACGTCCGAGTACATGTCTCAGACTGATGGCGCATACTTCTTTATGTTGGATGATACAAATAAAAAAATTATCGACTTAATGGCTCAATCACCTGAAAAAAGCATTCCGCCCCGGTTTATTCTTCAGTTCAATTCAACTGACAGGTACTTTGCGTCTGATCAGAATGGCAGGGAAATTTACGCCAGCTCAGATATTGTCAGCCCACTGATTAAACCATTAGACAGGCATAGGGCCGCCGGCTACAGGGGGCGGGTCAGAATATTCGGCACAAAGTACCTTTTACCTGAACTTAACGAAGAAATGCCGAGAGAGCAATGAAGAGCTGTGCCGGAGCATAAAAAATCCATGTGTAGACAGTGCTGTGTTTAATCTTTTTGATAAATGAATTCAATGAGTGGATATAATCTGATATTGCAAAAAGTACAGCTCCCGCAGCCGCGCATAACCGGCCGGCGTCAGTTCCGTGATTCAGCCCGGTAACCGCAAGGTAAAGCATCGTATTTATAGCCAGCACGTAAACAGCAATTCCCGGCACCATGTTGCCTGCATTGGCCTTCAGTTTGCGGAAATGGAAAAAATTTATCACAAGAATAAATGCAATAAAAGCAATGTTCCACGGCCTGAACGAAAAGTCCATTGAAAATGCAGCGGCATAAATAACATGCCCCGCCAGAAAATAGACCATGCCGTATTTCAGAAGGGACACACCCTCGATCATCAGTATCGTATCCGCAACCAGGGCAAAGAGCAGCGCTGTCAATACCAGCATATTATAAGCACTTACTCCATGCTGAAGTATTGATAACGCGGGAACAAAAACCACAGTCATGGTAACGAGAGGGGTAAGTATATATTTCAGAGGCCTGATTTCATTCCATGCCGCGATTTCTCTCACGGCAAGTATTGATGCAAAAACTATAAGTATAATCTTAAGTGATAAAAAATTCACTTCTTATTCTTATCCTTTTTAAAAAGATCTGAAAGATCCCTGAGAGTGCTCGGGTCAAATTCCGAACTGATAGCAGCGATGTTCTCCTGCTTGATCTCCTGGTATATCTCCTTCCTGTGCACCGTCACCTTGCGCGGCGCCTTGATGCCAAGCTTGACCTGGTCTCCCTTGATATCGATGACCACTACTTCAATATCATCGCCGATCATTATACTTTCATTCAGTTTCCTGGCAAGAACCAGCATATTTCAGCCTCCTGCCTTCATATTTTTTTTCATCTCGTCGATGATCCTGTGCCTCACCGTGTACCTGTCGCTGAGCGAAATGGCCTGTTTGCCGATCCTTTTTACCGGATTTATTATCACAGGCCCCTGAAGGTTTGCCGTCATGTCAGCAGGATTTTCAGGTATTGTCACTATTGCCAGAACGAGAAGTTCATCGGCATTCTTTACCTTTACCGTTTCATAATCGTTTGGCGATATTACAAGTTCATAATTCTCCATAAAATCCACGGGCCGTATTATGACGAATGCAAGGTTCTTCTCATCAAAGGCCTGCATCCATTTGAAAGGAGATCCCTCGTCATCGGAATCGAGAATTACAAATTTTCTGATAAAGTCGAATCCAAGTATACCTTCGGGGAAGTCGATAACCTGCGCCTCATCAACCTCTATTTCACCAAAAGGTTTTGTGTTTACCTTGATCTTCAATGCTAACCTCTTTTGTTGATTCTATTGATACTGCTTTATAAAATACCGCTTTACAGCGGTATTTTTTACATTTCCGGTTAAAAAAAATTTTACAGAAAATCCATCAAAGTGGGCTTAATTGATTTCGCACCAACCGAAAGCGCGTAATTGTGGACGCTTTCGAGCCATTTGAAATTCATTATTGTTTCAGGGTAATCTATACCTTCGCTGGTTGCGAGCAGTTCGGTAATGTTTCCTTTTTCGTATTCCGATCTTTTCTGAATCTCTTCAATTCGGTTCTCCTTTGCTCCCACTGCCGATATGTGCCGCAGAAGATTATCCAGGGCCTTCTCTATGAGTCCCAGGTCCCTTCCCCCGACAAGCATCTGGTCACCTTTAACAAGATCATCTCGCAGGGTCATCATTATATCAAAGATTGACATGCCGCCGACAGTAACAGTTGAATCAAGGTTGTTGGGCGGATGGGGAGAGTTCCTGTTGATGAATCCCAGGTCCTGCAGAACAGTTCCGCTCCCCACATCTTCGAGCCATATCTGGTGAGGAGTTGTTGTCGCAAGCTTCATTTTGTTTATGCCGTCCTTGGAAGCCGTGACACCGATAGCTGCATTGTTGATCTTTTCGATAATCACGTCAAGGTTGTCGCCTGCGGATATATTTATCTCCTTGCCGTCGATTTTTATAACCTGGTTACTCGGTGCCGAATAATTCGTAGCATCCGTGTTGGATGTAAGGATCTGTTCTGTGCCCCAGAACACCTCGTTGCCGGGAATATTTACAGACATATACTCCCCCTTGCTCACCTCGCGCATCTGCTGGCCGGTATTACCCTTGTAAAAAATGCCGATCATTGCATCTCCCTGCCTGCCGTCTGTAAGGGTCATAAAAATTGCCTCAAAGGGATCCTGTACCTTTTCATCGCCGGTCTCGTAACCACCGAATATGGACCTGCCAGTCGCGCCCTTGGAGTTTGCTATGGCAACCAGCTCTTCAAGGAGCTGGTTAATTTCAGTTGCTGCCGCCTCTTTTGTTTCAAAGTTTGAATAGGTTCCGTTTGCACCCTGTACCGCAAGGGTTCTGATCCGCTGAAAAATCCTCAGTGTTGACTGGAGCGCCGTATCTACCTCGTTGAGCTTCGACATTGCCTCGTTAATATTGCTGATATACTGGTCAATTTCAGAGAGCCTGGTGCGGTAGAGCATCTGGTTTGTCGAAGCGACGGGATTGTCCCTGGGAAGCCGGACTTTCTTTCCGGTAGCAAGCTGGTTCTGGACATTGTCCATTTCGATCTGATGACGCTGAAGGTTATAGGTCATCGTGTTGTTTATCATCTGGTTTGTTATCCTGTACATGTTTATGCCCCCAGTTTAATGACAGTTTCAAGCATCTTGTCTATCGTGGAAATCATTCTTGCCGCAGCATTGTATCCATGCTGGTACTGGACCATGGCCGCCATCTCCTCGTCCAGGTTAATCCCCGAAACAGACTGTCTCATGTTCTCAAGATTTTTCATGAGAGCTGTCTGGCTCTGCATCCTGTTGGTAGTCTCCTCGCCCTGGGTCCCTATTCTTGATACAACCGCAGTATAGAATTCATTAAAGGTGGACTTTGTGTCGACCATGGCCTCCTTGTGCCTCAGGGATGCTATACTGAGCGCATTAGTCCCGTCACCGATACCGTTGCCTGCGTTAAAATCGCCGGTCCCCCCTATGTCCTTTCCCTTTGCTGCTGCAATCCTGTCAACATCCATTACGATTGAATCCGAAACAGCCATGTAAGATGCCGGATTGAACATTGGCGTAATCGTAATATGCTCGCGCTCAGGGATAAATTTTTTAATCTCATCAACACGATGGTAATCAAAAGCCCCGTCCCTGCCGCTCTGCTTCAGGATACCGGCGAATCCCACGAGGAACTGGCCGTCATCCTCTATATGCCTGATCATAAAATTCTTTTTGCTTGTGTCTTTAGCTACTGTTGCCTTAAGCGCAAGGTGGCCGTTATGGTCCATATAGGCAGAGACACCCATTTCGGCATCGTTAATTTTCCTGATCACTGAATTTACCGTATCAGTCGCGTTGTAATCAATTGTAACAACTGAATCATATTCGTCGTTCCGGTTGAATGTCAGTGTTCCGCTGATCCCTATTGCTGCCGACGCATCGAGCTTATTACTGCCCGCGACCTTAAAAATTGCAGTCACATCATGCTGGTCTGCACCGTCATTATCCAGGTCAAAGTTGCCCTCAGGGTTATCGCTGATATTTATCTGTCTGAAAAAGTCGACGTTGGTCTCCCCCCTCCTGCCGAAGCCGTCCCTGTGCACTTCATTTGTAAGGTCGGCAAGGTTAATGGCAAAGGCATTCATGTCATCAATGTTCTGTTTTATTATTTTGTCCCTGACTTCAAGAAGTCCGGCCAGCTCTCCGTTTTTCACATAGACCGGAGTACCCGTATCACGCCATACAACATCGTACATGCCGTCATTATCAGAATTCTTTTCAACCTTCAGAGGCCTGAACACGCTCCCCTGTACAAGGTCTTCTCCATCTATATAAACTATAACCTCGTCCTTGTCTGTCCTGCCCACTGAGATATTTACAATCGAAGACAGCTTTTCAACCAGGGCGTCGCGTTTGTCTTTAAGATCGTTGGGGTTGTCCCCCAGGGACTCGGCCTTCTGTATCCTCTCGTTCAGGTTACGGATATCCCTGGCATACATGTTGATCTGCTCAACCTGGTGTTCCACCTGTCTGTTGGCGTCCTCCCTGAGTTCAAAAAGCTGCCTGTATATGTTATTGACCTCGTTGGCCAGCTGGACGCTCTTCTCTTTTACAACTTCCCGCGTTGAACGCTCCTCCGGGTATTTTGAAAGTTCCTGCCACGAAGCCCACATGGAATCCATCCTGCTCCTGAGCGACTGCTCGGATGGCTCATTGTATATCCCCTCGATCTGGTATATAAAATCATTTTTGGATTTCCAGTAACCCATTGTATTTGTTTCACTTATAATCCTGTCATCGATAAACGTATCCCTGATCCTCTCGACAGACATGACAGCAGAACCCTGCCCTACATCCCCTGCACCGTTCCCCCTGTTCATGGCAGGGACATAAATCGGGTCCGCAGATGTAATGACTACCCGCTGCCGCGAATACTCCTTGTTATCCGCATTTGATATGTTGTGGCCCGTTACATGAAGGGCCTGCTGGTGAGTAAGGAGCCCCCTTTTGCCGATTTCAAGACCCATGAAAGTAGAATTCATATTATCACCTCACTATGCCCTTTTATTGAAGAGCACGGGATTTACGGTTCTGCTGTTTTCCCTGCCGTCACGTCCATACCCTGACTTGATGCTGGAACTGTTTTTAAGATCAGAAATAAGTATGTTAAAAAAATCTATATTGTCCTGTATCATCCTTGAGTTTATTGACTGCTTTTCCTTAATCTGCATCAGTATGCCCTTGAGGTTTTCTCCTGTTTTAAGAAGAAGCTCGGCTTTTTCTTTTTTAAGGGTCCGCGCAATATCCCTGAGTGTAACAGTTGAATCATCATACTTTGTTATATATGATGAAAACCTCGCCGCAGCAGATATTCTTTCTGCTTCAAGCTGGTCAATTTCTGTAACAAGGGCCTCCTGCCTTAAAGAAAGCTCCTCTATGAGTTTACCGTCCCTGCTGATAATGGCGCGCCCCTTCTCCTCTTCCAGAAGAAGAATGTCCTCATAAACCGTGATCTCAGCCTGAAGAATATCGTTAATTTCCATCTCAATCCTGTTCATATCATGCACTCCTTTGCATGGTTATTCCCTTTGTATATCGGACGGATGACATTATTGAATAAGCATAAATTATTACGACATAATCTATTTTATACAAATCAGAAGCCGGTTTTCAACAGTTGCACTGTTCCAGGCCTTTATTTGGCGGGCGGAGGAGATATCATTATGTGCAAATCCATTTTATTAATTGGACCTGTTTCCAGATTGGCGTTTGATACCTTCAGAAAGCCTGAAAGGGGTTTTTTAAGGGGCTTCGCCACTTAGACCTGGCAAGAAAACGAAAAAAAACAAGTTGATTGTATAAAACAGTGGGATGTGAGGGTAGTCTAAAGAAGGGATTCCACTATTTCATATACTATTCTGTCAGAAAACTGCAGCCCTTTTTCTGTATAACGCAGCAGGCCATTTCGCTTTTCCATGAATCCCAGCGATACCATGCGGTCAAATCCCGCAGCAATCACTTCGGGAAGCTCCTTACCGGTTATTTTTCTGTAATCATCGGTCGAAAATCCATCAAGGTTTCTGGTAGATGTGAGTACAAATTCAACAACAACAGAGGATTCATCCCTGTGATCTATCTCGCGCCTGAAGCCTCCGGGTTTCAGGTAATCCTGAAGGGAAGCTGGATTACTGTAACGAATATTATTATAAAAGGAATGAGCAGAGGGCCCTGCGCCGATATATGGCAGAAATTTCCAGTATTTCATATTGTGTCGCGATTTATTGCCGGGCAGGGCAAAATTTGAAACTTCGTAATGCCCGTATCCCATTTTTTTCAGACACTCAATTCCATACTGCCAGACGCGCAGCTGGTTATTGTCAAATTTTTCATCAGGCCTGATTCTTGATGCGAGAGGGGTATTTTCATCAACAGTCAGCAGGTAGAAAGATACATGTTCAGGCCTGTATCTCGATATTATCTCAAAATCCCGATCAATATCAGCAAACTCCTGGTCCGGTATACCGCCAATAAAATCCAGGCATCTTGCCAGGTTTTTAAACTGAAAAAAATAATCCAGTTCAGCGGGCGAAGGATTCCTCCCCATTCTTCCGATAATTTTACGCTGCGAGAGTATTGTGCTCTGCATGCCAAGAACTATCCTGTTCACCCCGGCGGCGATCCATCCTGGTATCTTATCGCCCGGAATGTCGTCAGGATTCATTTCCACTGTTATCTCGGCATCCTTCACCACACAGAACAGTGCGCGAACCTCATCAAGCAGTTCGCGGAACCTTTTCAATGATATGATAGAAGGTGTGCCACCTCCGAAATAAACAGTATCAAAAGAAACTCTGCCATATTCAGCGGATATTGTTCTCAGTTCCTCTATTAATCTCTTCAGATATTGATCAACAATGGGGGAATTTTCTTCAACCGGGAGAGAATAAAATGAACAGTAATCGCATTTTGCCCTGCAGAATGGTATATGGATATATAATCCGGGTAACTTTGAGTACTCCATAGGTGCCATTACTCTGCCTGGTATATCCAATGCAAAGATTTTTTCTTTATCCGGCTGTTTATTTTTAATCCTTTATATTCACAAATGTATTCACAAAGTTTCTATAATTGATTTTAATTACTGAAAAAATCGATAAAATACCGTTTCCCGCACTAATAAATAACAATAACGCAGGTTCTAACAATAAATTTGCATGTCCGGTGCATCATATTAATAAATTGTTTGATTTTTTTTAGCGCCATGTTGATAATTTGTTTTATTAAAATTATATGAATTCAAAGAAAGATATAGCTTATCTTGACAGCTTTACTGCAAGCACTTCTATTGTGCCAGAGGTAATTGACAGGCTGTACAAGGACCTTCAGAGCGCCGGTTATCCCCGTGAGGAGATAGACGAAATTGTACTTTCCATGGATGAATCTATTACAAACGCTGTTCAGGCCACAATGACCTGCGGCAAACGTGAAACATGCACCACAAGAGAAAGAAATATCACCATCAGGTACACTGTTTCAGAGCTTGAATTCGATGCCACAATAATTGATCATGGCACGGGGCTTGATTTTATTAACATCCTCGGGTCAATTCCCGATACAAATTCCAATAATTATTACAACCAGATAGTCAGCTACGCAACTGATTCAGAAAAATCCAAACTTTCAATAAAAATAAATGGTGAATCCATCCCTTTAAGGGGGATCGGTGCCGGACTTAAAATTATACTCACCTTTATGGATTCAGTTGCCATCGAATATATAGACAAAAAAACCATCCTCTCATCAAGCGTTTCCGACTACACTGACGGAACAATATTCAACATTAAAAGAAAAAGAAGGTACCACTGATGTCAGACATACTCAAGGCGTATAAAAACCCTGAATTCATGAACTCCAGGGACGCCAGGACAATCAGGATACTCAGCGAATACATTGCCCCTGAAGCAACCTTTGAAAAAATGGGGATCAACCACACCGTAGTTTTCTTCGGTTCCGCAAGAATCAAACCTGACGATAACAGCATGGGTACTGCACATTACTACAATACAGCCAGAGAAATGTCCTGTGAACTTGCCAGATTCAGCAGGGAACTCAAAGAGACTACAGGCGAAAACTTTTACATTTGCACCGGAGGAGGCCCCGGGATAATGGAGGCCGCTAACAGGGGAGCGCGCGACGCTGGTGAGAAAACCATAGGCCTGAACATCTCTCTACCCTTTGAACAGCATCCTAACCCCTATATATCCGATGACCTTAACATGGAGTTTCATTATTTCTTCATGAGAAAACTGTGGCTGCTTTACCATGCAAAGGCAATAATCGTTTTCCCCGGGGGATTCGGGACCTTTGATGAACTGTTCGAAACCCTCACCCTCATACAGACAAAAAAACTGGAAAAACCCGGCATAACCGTGATGCTTTACGACAGTGCTTTCTGGAATGACCTTATTAACTTCAGGAAACTTGTAGACATGGGGATGATTTCAGAAGATGACCTGAACCTGTTTCATTTTTTCGATTCAGTGGAACAGGGGCTCGAATTTGTCAAACCCAGACTCAGGGATGTTATTGCCACAGTAGACCACTTTCTACCATAATACCCGACAAAAATATATCAGCCCGAGATGCTGATATACTCATCATAATTGGCCCTGCTCGTATCATCCATGCTGCTGATTTCGCACCCGATTTTAATAATGTTGTTATCGAGAAAGGAGATATTCCTTACAATTGCCCCTATGACCGCCTTTTTTCTTGTGGGGAGCATTATATGGAAACTGATCTTGCTGTTGTCCTGAAAATACCTGATATATTTTTTTTCCTTGAAAACAAAACCGAAACCGCTTTTTGAAAGGTCAGCCACAAGAAATTTTGTTTCAAGGGGAATGAGCATGCCGTTTTTCTTAAGCAGCTGGTCAACGACAATAGCCATGCGCCTGCAGACCTCGGCCATGCCTTCAGAGACAGGCTGTGTACTGTTGACCTGGATATAACCGTAAGGTATGATTCCTTCGTATGCGACAGGCACGGTAATCTCTGAGATGTAAAGATTTCTCGACGACAGGGAAATGTCGGCCTTGTAGATATTCTCTATATAATAATTGAAATCCTCCTCAATGGCAGGATCAGGATTTTCATTAAGGTTCGGGATAAATATTGTTTTACCGACTTTAAGGACATGTTTGAGGCGGATATCGGATTTCGCCTCATGAAGCAGGACAATTTTTACATGCTCGAATTTTTTCTTGAGTTCAAACTCCGCGATCTCCTTGATTTTATCTATCTTCTTCTCGGATGTCGAAAGACCGCGCTCGATAATATAATCCGTGATTATATTATTCATGTAAATTATGGACTTCCCGCCCTCTATCTGTACAAGTTTGCGGTCCTCCTTCCTGGACTCGGAGAGTATCTGGAACTTGACGGGGATAAAAACAAAGGTGTCCTCGCTCTTCTCTATATGTTTCAGGCTCAGGTATATGGTATGGTCCCTGTGCCTTGTAAACACGACAACATTATCGGGTATTGATTTAACATGCGGTATGCGGAACGCGACATTTCCGTCTGCATATCCCAGGTACTGCAGTATGAGGCTGCCGCTGCTGGTCTTGATGAAGACCTGGTGGCCCTTGTAAAAATTGTCCAGGAGAAACTGGAACTGGCTCTTGTCTGTTACCGTTTTTATCTGGTCAGGCATTTCTTTTCCTGTTCATTAATCGTTGACGATCATACCATCAAGCATTTTCACAATCCTGTCGGTCATCTCTGCGATCTTCATATCGTGTGTCACAATTATTGCCGTGCTACCCTTCTCCCTGCACAGGCCCAGGAGTATTTCGAGCAGGTTCATGGAGTTCTTCGAGTCAAGGCTTCCGGTGGGTTCATCGGCGAGTATTATATCAGGTTCACCAACGATCGCCCTTGCCACTGCGATCCTCTGGCACTCCCCGCCGGACATCTCGCCGGGTTTATGCGTCGCGCGGTTATCCATGTTAAAGCGGGAGAGGAGCTCCATTGACATTTCACGCGCTGTTTTCCAGCGTACCCTGCGGATAAGAAGCGGAAGCATGACATTCTCCAGCGCGGTGAATTCGGGCAGCAGATTGTGCAGCTGAAAGATGAAGCCGATGTGCCTGTTCCTGAAGCTTGAGAGGTCATCCACAGAAAAGGACGACACGTCCCGGTTAACGAGCTTTATCACGCCGCTCTCAAAGTCGTCAAGGCACCCCATGAGATTAAGCAGTGTGGACTTCCCGGTACCGCTCGGCCCGGTCACAGACACCACTTCCCCTTTCTGAATCATCAGGTCAATGCCCTTTAAGACCTTCAGGCTGGTCGAGCCCTCGCCATATGATTTCTCAAGTCCCCTTATCTCAATTACCGGTGTTACACTTTCCATTATCAATCCTATTCATATCTTATTGTTTCGACTGGCTTCTGCCTTGACGCCTGCCAGGCAGGGAAAAAAGCTGCAAATGTTGAAAGGAGAACCGCTGCTGATGCGATGAACACAACAAATTCAGGGCTGACCTCGGTTGGTATTGAATCGATGTAATAAACATTTGTAGGAACTATATTTATCCTGAAAAATGTGCCCAGGTCAAAAATCCTGTAAATCCATGCCCCGGCGTAGTTAACCGCCTCCTCTATTGCAAGGATTATGGCCTCAAGGTTGAGTGAAGCCGCAAGCCCCAGGATGACACCAAGGATGGCCCCTGTAAGCCCAATGAGAAATCCCTCAAGGACAAAAATTATCATGATCGATTCCGGTTTGGCTCCCATGGACTTCATGACGCCTATTGCTTTCCGTTTCTCCATAACCACCATGACTATTGTGCCCATGATCGTAAATCCGGCAGAAACTATAACGAGGAAAAGTATTATGGTCATAATCAGTTTCTCAAGTCTGAGCGCGTAAAAAAGGTTGTGGTTCCGCTGCTCCGCGGTGAGGGTCACGTAATCGAATCCCGCAAGGCTCTGTATGACGTTGGACATGCGGGACATCATGTATATGTCATCGATCTTTATTCCGATACCGTAGGCCACGTCCCCGACATCAAATAATCCCTGCACATCGGGGAGCGACATGATCACAAGCTTTGTATCAAAATCGTAGTACCCGGTCTTGAAACATCCAAGTACCCTGTATTTGCCTATGCCGGGAGTCATACCTTCGGTTGCGGTGAGTTTACCCTGGGGGACAATAAGTTCAATGGTGTCGCCTATTTTTACGCCGTAGTTGTTGGCCATCTCCCTTCCGATGAACACACCCTTCTTTTTGCAGTAATCCTCTTTGTTGTCGCGGATAAACCTTTTAATGTCTGCTGGCACATCCTCGGCAGTACCCACACCACGGATCATAATGGGGCTGATGTTGCGCCTGAACCTTATGAGCCCCTGGCCCTGCACATAGGGGTATGCAGATGTGACATGCTCTGTCGCCCTGATCTTTTCGGTTATGGCACGGTAATCCTTGATGGCCATTCCTTCAATGTCGCTTGCCATGGCAGACACAACTATATGCGAATCGACATCGAGGATCTTGTCTTTGATCTGGCTCTGAAAACCGTTCATGACAGAGAGGACAACGATAAGTATGAAGACCCCGAGAAAAACAATCAATATTGAAAGCAGGGTGTTAAACGATATAAACCCGTGGCTCTTTTTCGATTTCAGGTACCTGAAACCCACAAATAATTCAAACAGTTTCATATTCCATGCCTGTGTTCTGTTTTTGGTGATGCATTTTATGAAGGCGCTGTCCCGTGCATTACTGCAGGTTCTCGGCGCCTGAACGTATGATAGTCCTGTTGTACATGAGCCATCCCCGGTCAGAGTCGGGCTTATCAGTGTACTGGATGAATTCCACTTCACCCTTCATTGACTCTACAGTCCTGCCGGATTTCCGCTCGACCCTCCTGCATTCAAAATATACAGTACGGTAATTATACTTTTTGCCGTAAAGGTCGGTGCGCACATCCTTCTCTTTATAAGTGCCAAGGTCGCGGGTCACCAGGTCATCGTAATAATAGTTGCTGTAAAGCTCCCTGAAAACATCATCGGATTTCGGGAAAGCCTCGCATGTGCTGTACGACCCGTAGTTGAGGGACTTTACCGCGTATGACCATTTAAGGAACACGTAAGCCGGGTCTACAAAAATATCATCTTTTTTACATGATACCTGCGCCATGGCAAATATAAAAAAAACTGAAAGAAAAAAAGTAAATCTACTGCGGACCATAATCCCCCTGTATAAGCCCGGTTTCTTTTTCAGAAAAGACCTGGGCTGAAAACTTTTCAATAATAATGTTACCCCGCTTCCAGGAATCACCCGGAAGGCCGGCCTTGTAGCAGGTATGCGTGAGAAAGGTTTCCCTGTCCCAACCCTGCTCAACCGGGACCTGCGGCAGCAGCAAACCCCTGTTATGCCCCTTTGTCATGATGAGTCCGTCCCTGCCCACGACAATATCGTTGATGTCTGTAACAGTTTCGATGGGGCTGAGTACCGAAATTTCAATATCGATCTCTTTGTATTCCCCGGCTGACAGCGGCCTGAACCTGGGGTCCCTGAACGCTGACGACAGCGCCATCTCTTTTATTGTTTCAGGAATTGTTTTTATCCCTTCGATATACCCGATGCAGCCCCTGAGGCTGCCCTTAATATGCAGCGTAACGAAGGCACCGCATTTTTCGCTGAATATTCTATCAGAAAAATCCTGGCCGCCCGCATCGAACTGCTGTCCCAGGGACTCCGCAATAGTCTTACGCGCAAGCTTCAGCAGCATGACCTGCTGTTCACGGCTGAGTTCAATCATAAATCCTCCGTTCAATTGGAGAGAAACAGCGCAGACATGTAGCCCACCACCTGGTCTTTTGAGCCGGCGGTATCGCCCGAGTTCATGTAACTGAGCAGCTCCACGCGCTTTGCGCCTAACCTTCTGCATGCGGCCATTCCCGCAAGAACAGCCCCTTCACCACAGGCCTCGGCCCTGCCTGATGCCGAAACCTCTCTGATGCGCTTTTCATCAAAGGACCTGACCGCATCTATAAACAGGTTATCCATGGCCACGGCCTTTTTGTAATCATGGTAATGCGACAGGTCTGTGGATACCACTATGCAGTATTTTTTCCCCGACGACAAAATGCAGTCTGCGATTCTTTCGCCTATAATTCCGCAGATCGCGGGGTCGGTTGTCCCGATGACAACCGGCAGTATTTTAAACTTCCCTGCCATTGACTGGATAAAGGGCAGCTGCACCTCAAGGGAATGTTCAAGTTCATCTATCTCTTTCAGGTAACCGAAGTATTCATTATCGAGAAGTGTTTCGGCCAGCTGAGAGTCCACCTCCACATCACCCAGGGGCGTGGAGTAAAACCCCTCAGGCATGACCGACGCCCCTTTGAACCTGCCCCTGTGCGAAGGGGCCAATACCGCATAACCATCAAACATGCCCTCCGCGAGGCGCGAGAAGCCGTATGCCGCCACGGGCCCTGAATAGACATATCCCGCGTGGGGCGATATTATGCCCACAATATCGCCCGGTACATTTTTCGGATCATTCTGCGCTGATGAGATGTAACTGCGAATCATCCCCGACAGGGACTCAGCGTCCCCCGGATAGAATGATCCCGCTACAGCCGGCCTTCTAACTTTCATATTACCCCCTTTTCGAGAGTTCGCTCCCGATCTGGTTCAGTATCCCTGCCGCGATGCGCTTTTTGCTCTGCATGGGCAGGTCAATACGGCCGCCGTTCCTTGTAAAGAGAGTCATTATATTTGTATCGGTATTAAAACCCGCACCTGCCTTTGAAACATCGTTGAGGCATATCATGTCAAGGTTCTTGGCCTCAAGCTTGCCAAGGGCATACTCCTCTGTGTTCATGGTCTCAGCGGCAAAACCTGTAACAAATATATCAACAAGCCCCTTACTTTTCCTGTATTCTGCCACTGTTTTTAAAATATCCGGGGTCCTTTTCATGGTGATAACCAGGTCCCCTTCCTGCTTCTTTATCTTTTCGCCTGACCTTTCTGCAGGGGTATAATCGGCTGGCGCGGCAGCCATTATGAGCACGCAGGGCTCTTCAAGTTCAGCTATAACAGCATCGAGAAGGTCACTGGTGGATTCCACTGCCACGCACCTGTATGGTTTGTCTTTTACATAAAACTCATTTATGGGGCCGTGGATGAAGACTGTATTCTGCGAAACACTGAAAGCTTCATCCGCAAGCGCCACGCCCATCTTCCCCGACGACGCGTTGGAAATATACCTGATGGGGTCAAACCATTCCCGCGTCGGACCACCGGTTATAATTATTTTACTTTGCGCCAATAACACCGCATGCAGCCTCATAAATTATGTTTATGTCAGCAAGCCTGCCTTTCCCTTCGTCGCCGCATGCCACAAGCCCTGATTCGGGCTCAACGATGTGTACGCCCCAGCCCTTCAGCTTTGCAATGTTCTGCTGCACAGCCGGGTGGCTGAACATGTTGGGGTTCATGGCCGGGGCCACCATCACGGGGCAGACCATGGCAAGGAAGGTTGTACTCACCAGGTCATCGGCTATACCGTTTGCGAACTTGCCGATTATGTTCGCTGTGGCCGGGGCCGCGAGGAAAAGCGCAGCGTCCTCCTTCAGCGCGATGTGCCCCATCTGCCGTTTTTTCCAGAGGGTTTCATCGGAATACACCGGATTGCCGGTCAGGGCCTCCAGGGTGAGTGGCGATACAAGTTCCGCGGCATGGTCTGTGAGGCACACATGAACGTCGTATCCACCTTTTACAAAAAGCCTTGCAAGGTCGCAGGACTTATAGGCTGAAATTGAAGAACTTACCGCGAGCACTACCTTTTTCATATCCTTTTAAACATCCTCTCAATCTCGTTTTTAGAAAGCGTATAAACAAATGGCCTCCCGTGGGGACACCTCAGGTCAGTCATGCTGAATACGGCAGAGGCAAGGGTCAGGGCCTCCGAACCCGAAATCGAATCACCGCTCCTCCTGGCCGAGTGACAGGCAAGGGTCGAGATGAATTTTTCTCTCAGGGTAGTACTATTTTTATCTTCACGAATATTAGCAATCATATTTTTTACTAAAATTTCAATATCATCCCCGCCTGCTATTACAGGGAGAGAACGCACCAGGAGCGTGCAGTCCGGGAATTCCTCTATTTCAAAGCCAGTAGCCTTAAAAATATCGATGCTATCCATTGCGGCCCTGAAGTCGGCCACGGGTAGTTCAAAGGTCACGGGAAAGAGGAGCTCCTGGGATTCAAACCCGCTGCCGCTTTCCATGAGCCTGTCATAAATTATCCTTTCATGGGCAGCATGAAAATCGATTATGTGCATGGATTCATCCTTTTCGGCGACTATGTATGTGCCGAAGATCACGCCCAGAACCCTGATACCTGAATGCTCATCGTTACAAGGTACCGGTTGCGGAACCTCCGCCGCCACATCTCCAAAGAGCGAGCCTGAATAATCATCGCGCGCGCCGTCTCTGATCAGTGACGTGCTCCCGGCAACAGCAGAAGCATATGCCGCTCCTGCCTCCTCCCCGCTGTGACCGGCAGCCGATGCTTCTGGAAGACGCACATCATGAAACCTGTTCAGGGCCTTCCTTGCCAGGCCGTAAACCAGCTCATCTATGTACTTCTGGTCAAAGAGGCGCACCTCCCTTTTTGCAGGATGCACATTTACATCGGTAAGTGACGGATCGATCTGGATAAATACAATTGCAGCAGGGTACTTTCCTTTGGGGCAGACTGCCTCGTAGGCGCGGGAGAGGTGGTACTGGAAGTACCGGTGCTCAACAGGCCTGTTGTTTATGTAGAGGAACTGCATGTTCCTTGAACTTTTTATGTAACCTGGCTTCGAAAGAAAGCCTGAGATATGCACCTTCAGGTCATTCAGTTCCTCGTAGTAGAGGTTATCTGCGGCAGCAGGGCCGAAGACCTGTTTAATGCGTTCAGCCAGCGATGTAGCCGCGGGAAGGGTTATCTCCCTTTTACCTTCAACCTCAAAGGAGAATGCGGTATTAAATACCGGTATGGCTGTTTTAAGCAGTATCTCGCGGATATTGCGCAGCTCTGTTGTTTTAACCTTGAGAAACTTTTTCCTGGCCGGAACATTATGAAAAAGGTTCTCCACAATGACTGTGGTTCCTGGCGCGCCCATGTATTCAGAAATTGAAACATTGCCGGCAAGGGACTCCAGCCTGGCACCTTTCTCCTCCTCTCTTCTTCGTGAAAGGAGAACAAAGTCCGAAATGGACGCTATGCTCGAAAGCGCCTCCCCTCTGAACCCGTAGGTAAAAATCCGCTCAAGGGATGAACCATCGGCAATTTTGCTTGTGGCGTGCTCCATGATCGAAAGTCCCATGTCGTCGCTGTGTATGCCCGAACCGTTATCGCGCACCACGATCTTCCTGAGGCCGCTGTCCCACACCTGCACATCAACCTCAGATGCACCGGCATCGAGCGAATTCTCAACAAGCTCCTTCACCACAGAGAACGGGCCTTCGACGACCTCCCCTGCGGCAATCATGTTTTTAACGTTGTCGGGTAATAAAATAATTCTGTCAGGGTTCAATCAGTAATCCTTTAATAATTTTGTAGCTATAGCATTCATAAATTGCAATTCAACAGTTGCTATTGTTGCCCGCGCGCCGGTGGCGCGCGGGCTACCTCAATTCAACAGGGCTGCCCCCATTTTATTCTCCGCGCGCCGGTGGCGCGCGGGCTACCTCAATTCAACAGGGATGCCCCCATTTTGTTCTCCGCGCGCCGGTGGCGCGCGGAGAAGTCATAAATATGTGTATATCCATTTTGTGAATGGTAAAATATCTGTAAAGCCCCGGATAAAAGGAGACAACTATTTTTTTACAAGGGCAACAAGTTCAGGCAGTGTTTTGCCTGCTGATCCCTTGATGAAAATATCAGTAGCCCCGTGTGTCAGCCCGGTCTCTTCTATGTTGAATTCAATTATTTTCGCTCCGTTCCTTTTTGCCTGGAGAGGTATCGCAGCCGCCGGATAAACAACGGCAGAGGTTCCGGCCACAAGGACTACGTCAGCTTTGTCGGCCAGGGCCTGTGACCTGTAAAGCGCATCATGGGGAATCATTTCTCCGAAAAAGATTACTGATGGCTTAAGCACCTTGCCGCAGTTTTTGCACCTTGGGATCTTTCGTGAGCCGATCTCAAATTCCTCCGGTTCATATTCGTGCGTGCAGTAGATGCAAACAAGGTGTCTGGCGTTGCCGTGGTACTCGATAACGTTTTTACTTCCCGCCTCCTGGTGGAGATTATCTATGTTCTGCGTTATCACGCCCTTCAGGAGGTTCATTGCCTCAAGCTCCGCAAGGGCATAGTGGGCGCTGTTTGGCCTGGCAGATCCGGTAAGCTCCATCATTTCAAATATCATGTCCCAGACCTTTTCAGGCATGCTGTTGAACGAAAGGATCGATGCATAAACAGAGGGATCGTATTTATCCCACAGCCCCCCGGCGCTCCTGAAGTCAGGGATGCCGCTCTCCACCGAGATGCCGGCACCTGTGAGGGCAATCATATTTTTTGATTTTTTTATAATCGCAGCGGCTTCCTGAAAAGGATTCCCCATAAGTCCCCCCGAGGGTTGTTGAATAATTTCTGCTATTAATTCTCCCTGTATTTAACAAAAGTCAACGAAAAAGATTTTTCCGGGTCGAAATCCTGCACACCGGGAATCTGCACAGCCACATTAAGGCTGCATATCATGAAATAGAGTATATGGCAACCTTATTATGCCGGTGCAGGATTTACATTTTCAGGGGACTGTCAAAAAAAACAATGGACATCTGAAAGAACCGGTTTTATCAGAAGTAATCATCCTGAATATCCCGGTTACAGGGTATTAAGGCCGGTAAAAAATACCTGGCGCCTTGCATAATCCGCCGGAAGCCTGATGAAAAGGTCTTCCTGTATTTTCTGCCGGAACTGTCAGCAGAAATTTTCCGGCAGAAATTTTATAAAATCTGATACACTTTGGAGAAACCTATGCAATGCAAATGTGGCGGAGTACTTATTGATGGCAAGAGCACTTTCAGGACCAGCCAGAAAAATTTCAGTTTTATACTTGAAAATATTCCTGCAAAAAAATGTATGAGGTGCGATGAAGTCCAGTTCTCCGAGGATGTCAAGGACAAGATCCAGAAACTGGTCAACCGGATTGAAAGGGACAGCAACGAAATCATAACGGGCCGCCCATCTTCAAATCTTTTTGATTACTGACACAGGATTGATTATCCTTATTAATGATCGTGCGATGTATCCCGGCGAAAATTTCTGCCCGGCATACCAGACTGAACAAATTATGAGTATATTTAATAATGATTTTTGAGAAACAGATAAAACGACTGAAAAAAATTGTACCTGCCGATCTCCCTGTTGAAGGGAACAGTATAGGCACATGGTCATGGGAAAACAAAGACGACAGCTTTACCATTGAAAACTTCTGGAAAGACAAACTTAATTACAGCCCTGATACAAAAATAACACCGGGATTCTGGCGTTCGATCATCCACCAGGATGACCTGCAGAAGCTGATCAACATCATCACAAAAGACAAGCGGGCATATCTCGAAACTGAAATCCGGCTGAAAAAGAACAGCGGTGAATGGCTCTGGGTATTTCTCTACGGTAAAATTACATCGATAAAAAAAGATATACCGGTTAAAGCCGAGGGTATTATACTTGATATATCAAGACAGAAACTGCTTGAGCAGGAATACAACAATAAAAAGATCGAGATAGAAGCGCTCTACGAAGAATCCGAAGCCCAGAACGAAGAGATGGCTGCCATCATGGATGAACTCCAGCGCAACCAGATCGAACTTGAAGACACAAACCAGAAGCTGAAAAAAAACGAGGCCCAGTTCAGGCAGGTTTTCGAAAATGCGCCCATGGGTATAATCCAGACCACCCTTGAAGGGGAAATACTCAACGCCAACTCATCCTTTATTAAATGCTTCAGGTATGACTCCCTTGAAGACATGAAGAATTCCATAAAATCCACCGGCGACCTGTACAGGGACAGGAGCGTCAGGGAAGAAATTTTAAAACAGATACATGAAGCCGGACAGGTACACCTTGACAACACCGCGGGTATCCGTAAAGACGGGACCACGGGTATTTTCAATGTCTATTTTATACTGCTGCCCGAGATCAATTCAAACAGGAAGATACTCACGACCTTTGTTGAAGATGTAACAGAACTTCAGGAGGCCCGTTTTGAGCGGGGGATGTACTTTGACTACTCAGGCGACCTCATTGCTGTCATGGACGTCAACGGCAGGCTGAAGCAGTTCAACCCGGCCTGGTCAAACCTCCTTGGATGGACCAGGGAGGAACTGAACAGCATAAACCTCATGTCAATCATCCACCCTGAAGACAAGGAAAAAACCATAAAGCTCCTGCGCGCACTGGGCGGGTCCGACTCCATCATGTACCTGACGAACAGGTACAAAACAAATACAGGCAGCTACAAGCTGATCAGGTGGAGTATCATCCCCTTCAAAGAGAAGGAACTCATATTCGCCTCAGGGCGCGATGAAACCGAGAGGTACGAAGCAGAACTTGAACTGAAGAAGATGTGGGACAGGCTCGATATAGCCATCAACAACGGCGTCATCGGCCTGTGGGATTACAACTTGAAAGAACATACGCTGATAATAAACAAGTCCATGTCTGTTCTCCTGGGACTTGAATCAAACGTGATCCCTGATATTGATAAAAAATGGAACGAATACATTCACGAAAGCGACTTCCCCTCTTCCATGAAGGCCATGATCGAGCACCTCAAGGGCTCTAAGGATTATTACATCGATGAGTACCGGATCAGGCTTACGAGCGGAGAACAGAGGTGGTTTTTCTCAAGGGGCAAGATTGTCGACTACGACCAGGATGGCAAGCCTACGCGCATGGCCGGTTCTATAACTGATATCACTGAGCAGAAAAACGCCGAGAACCGCAGGAAGAAACTGGAACAGAAAATGCAGCAGGCACAGAAGCTGGAAAGCCTGGGGATACTTGCCGGGGGCATAGCACACGACTTCAACAACCTGCTCCTCGGGATAATGGGTAACGCCGACATCATGTTCTATGAGCTTTCTGAAGGTTCGCCTCTGCAGCACAGGCTCCTTGAGATAAAAAAAGCGGCCAGGCGCGCCAGCGAACTCACAAACCAGATGCTCGCCTATTCAGGCAAAGGTTCATTCAAGATTGAAACAATCGATATAAACGATGTCATCACAGACATGGATTCCCTGCTTGAATCATCAATATCAAAAAAAATAAAACTCACTTACGAACTTTCAACCGGGCTTAAACTGATTAAGGGCGATATCACCCAGATCAGGCAGATAATAATGAACCTCATACTCAACGCATCCGAGGCCATAGGCAACACGCCAGGCACGATCTCCATAAAGACATATCTTACAGAATGCACAGAGGAGATCATAGACCACCTGAGCATTAATTTCAGCATGAAACCAGGTCAATACCTGTGCATGGAGGTGTCAGATACCGGCTGCGGCATTGACCCCGATAAAATAAAACAGATATTTGACCCCTTCTATACAACAAAGTTTACCGGGCGCGGGCTGGGGCTTTCAGCTGTTTCGGGAATCATTAAAAGCCACAATGCGGGCCTCCTGGTTGACAGCGAATTAGGCACGGGCACGACATTCAGGATATACTTCCCGGTAACGGATGAAGATTCAGCGCCGGCAAGAAAAGAGAAGAATGAAAAACCCATTGACATAAAGCGCAAAAACGCCTCAGTCCTCATTGCAGATGATGAAAAATACATACGCGATCTTGCCACAAGGATGCTGACCATAGCGGGATACAACGTCATTCTTGCCACTAACGGCCGCGAGGCCATTGACATATTCACGCAGAACCGCGACACAATAGCGTGCATCATACTTGACCTGACCATGCCCGAACTCGACGGCGTAGAAGCACTGGCAGAGATAAGAAAAATAGATTATTCAGTTCCCATCATAATCAGCAGCGGTTACTGCGAAAGCGACATCGAGGACAGGTTCAGGGAGAAAAACGTTTCAGGCTTCCTGCAGAAGCCCTACCAGATCACGGAAATCGTAGACAGCATAAAAAAAGCAATTGATGAAAACACAAAACAGATAAAGGATTGAGCCGGGCTCAATCCTTCTTTGCCGCCACCTTTACCCATGAATCCTTGAGCGATACAGTCCGGTTGAATACGGGCCTCCCGGCCGTGGAATCAGGGTCCATGCAGAAATAACCGGTCCTGTCAAACTGGAACCTGTCGCCCGGCCTGGCATTTTTTATAAAGGGCTCAGCAAGCGCAGTTGCGACCTTCAGCGATTCCGGGTTGAGCCCGTCCCTGTAGTCCTCACCCTCTGCAAGATCATCGGGGTTCTCTTTAAGAAACAGGTGGTCATATAGCCTGATCTCGCACGTGACCGCATGAGAGGCCGAAACCCAGTGAATCGTTCCCTTGACCTTGCGGCCCTCAATCCAGCCTCCGCGTGTTTCAGAATCATAAGTGCAGTGGATCTCTGTAACATTACCATCAGAATCTTTAATACAGGATTCACATTTTATATAGTAGGCATGCTTGAAACGCACTTCCATCCCCGGCGCCAGCCTGAAGAAACCTTTTGCCGGCACCTCCATAAAATCGGACCTTTCGATAAAAAGTTCACGGGAGAAGGGCATCTCCCTCTTTCCCATGGACTCGTCCTCTGGATTGTTCACGGCCTCAACGTATTCCACTTTCCCTTCAGGGTAGTTGTCAATAACCAACTTAACCGGATCAATAACAGCCATGACGCGCTGCGCCCTTTTATTAAGGTCTTCGCGAAGGCAGTGTTCCAGCATTGCTATATCGACCATGTTGTCGGCCTTGGCCACACCGATCCTCTCTGCGAAATCGCGTATGGATTCAGGGGTGTAGCCCCTCCTGCGGAAGCCTGCGATGGTGGGCATGCGCGGATCGTCCCATCCGCTTACATATTTTTTTGTTACGAGCTCAAGGAGCTTGCGTTTGCTCATGACAGTGTATGTGAGGTTCAGGCGGGCGAACTCTATCTGCCTCGGTTTATGCGCTGCATCAGTTTCGTTGACCACCCAGTCGTATAACGGCCTGTTGTTTTCAAACTCCAGGGTGCATATGGAATGTGTTATACTTTCAATTGAATCCGACAGCGGGTGCGCGAAGTCATACATGGGGTATATGCACCACGCGTCGCCGGTCCTGTGATGCGTTGTACGCTGTATCCTGTACAGTACAGGGTCCCTGAGCACAATGTACCCTGAAGCCATGTCTATTTTCGCGCGCAGGGTCTTCTCCCCATCCCTGAACTCGCCCTTTCGCATGCGCGTGAATAGATCCAGGTTCTCCTCAACGTTCCTGTTCCTGAAAGGGCTCTCTTTGCCAGGGGTCTTGAGTGTGCCGCGGTATTCCCTCATCTGCTCCTGCGTGAGATCGCAAACGTATGCCTTGCCTTTTTTAATAAGGGTAACAGCGAAATTGTAAAGCTGCTCGTAATAGTCCGAAGCGTAGTACAGGGCAGTCCAGTCAAAACCGAGCCACTTGACGTCACCCTGGATTGACTCGACATATTCAGTCTCCTCTTTGGAGGGGTTGGTGTCATCAAACCTCAGGTTGCATGTGCCGCCGAACTCCCTGGCAAGACCGAAGTTCAGGCATATGGATTTGGCATGGCCGATGTGCAGGTAACCGTTTGGTTCAGGAGGGAACCTTGTGGCAACAGTGTCATGCTTGCCCGTGCGCAGGTCATCCCTGATGATCTCTTTGATGAAATTCGATTTGCTCCCTTCGCCTGCGGATTCCAGAACATTTT
>CAYTSF010000029.1:25439-27990 GCA_964440335.1 uncultured Leptospirales bacterium | reverse complement strand
GGATAGTGTTATCAGGATAATAAACGCAACAAACCATGCTCTCTTCAGTTTCAAACACACTTCCGCCCGGTAATCATTTATTGATGAAAAGCAGCATTCTGCCGCAGGGAGTCACCATGAT
The DNA here is from genome assembly GCA_964440335.1 of uncultured Leptospirales bacterium. Lineage (GTDB taxonomy): Bacteria > Spirochaetota > UBA4802 > UBA4802 > UBA5550 > JAAYBQ01. Next base: position 27,869 of record CAYTSF010000029.1, on the reverse strand, counting down.
TTTCACCCGTTTCCTCACTGCAGAAACACGCATTCAATTTTTATTGTTTCATCAAGCTCTGCATGATAAACGTCAGCGAACATCCCGGTAACCAGCTGAGCAAGTTTTTTTTCACCGGACATGGACACATCGTAATCCATAAAATAATAATCGGTCGGATCATCAGAGACACTGAATCCAGATTTCCGCAGTGCGGTAATATCCTCTGGTAAAAGTTTTCTATATTTTACGTGGCTGTTTGATACTGCCTCGCATATAAGATTCGGGCTGCCATTTGATGCAGCTACCTGTATATAGGCTTCACCCACGCTGAAGATGCAGAAGTTGGAACTTCCGCCTGCTGTATGCACCAGTGAAAGCACAGTCATGATAGATGATGTTATTCTTTCCATGTTGCCTGGTGACCATGGGATGGATAAGTTTATGTAATCGTGGTAAATGAAGTCCGGGGACATTGCCCGTTCAGGTTCACGATGAGTATATGCCGGTACAGGGGTGGTACCGGTTTTATCCCGACTGAAGGAATCGTCAAGGAATGACTGCCAGTATATGATCAGCAATGCCACTATGATAAAACAGATAAAATAACCCGCAAACATTAACATGTCAGGAACTTCTCCTATCCTTTTATATTTTTTGTCTGTACTCCGCGCATTCATACGCTTTAAAAAACTGCCAGGACTACTCATCCCTCTCAAGATATATTGCTATTTTTTTATGCAGAGCATCCTGGAATGCATCGATTCATCTCACTTCATATCAGTTGCTCATTTGACCAGGTATTTATCCCCTTTAATCTCGACCAGGGGGAAGTATGACTGCATCTCATTAATTGTCATGGCCTTTAGCTGGTAAAAGACCGCCCACACCTCCTCAGTATTTGCTGCATCCCTGCACTTTGCCCTGAGCTTAGCACGGTTCTGATTGTTCTCAGTGCCTGAATAAATGTAGTATGCGCCCTCCTCGTCGGTGTACCTGTTATATTCTCTTTCAAGGCCTTTAAAGAGGTACTCCTTTGTGTCAAAGTCTTTTGACATTATATCGTTTATGTAATTGGCTTTGTCGTCATAGCCGGCCAGGAACCTGGCGTTTGAAAATTTAATTGTGTTTTCGGTAAGCTCATAATCCCCGATGATAATGCCGAACTGGGGAGCATTGCCTTCAGGGTAATCATTGAGGTAAAATGTCGCTATGTAACGGCTGCCAACAAGGTAGGGCTGGAACTCAAAGAAACATGACATTCCTCCGCATATCTCATTGCACCTTATGCTCTCTATTTCAAAGCGGAAAATTTTTGACTCTTCATATCCTGACAGCAGCATGTAGCCGCCGAAGAGCCAGCCCATGGTTGCCTCGTCCCGGTACCAGTAATCCTCTATGCCGTTTACTACTGCCCTGGCGCTGCTCCTGGCAATGAGCTTCAAGGGTGTGCCGAAACTGTAATACCTGATAAGCTCACTATTTACTGAGGCATCTTTCCTTGACGCGAGCTTAGATACTTTCACTATTCCAAGATACTGCGGGCTGCTCTCCGGTTTATCTGTGCTCAAGCAGCCGGCCACATTCATCAGCATTATAAAAAGTATTGCGCATGTAATCCTGTATTGCATGTAACTCAACTCCGGTTTCTATGGTATAATTCCTGATGAGAATCTCTGTTCCATATCATCTATGGCATTCGCAACATTCAGGGTCAAGCTCTTTTATTGAGGCCCCCATGTGCTATTTGCGGAAATTTTATCGCCCCGGTTTTTCCACGAATATTTTTTTTACAATGGCGCCTGGTATTTATAATTTTATCTATAGTTACGAATTAGAATGGAGGGTATAATGATGAAAAAAATATTATTCACATGTTTAATAATGACATTCTGCTTTACGCTCTTTCAGGGGCAGCGGGCATTCTCTAAAACAAAAGAATTAAAGATCAGCAACGGTTTTGTGCAATATAACGGTGTCAGGATTCCAGTTGTACCAGGCGTGAAAAAAGTAACCGAGACTCCGGAGGACAGCGTTTATGCCAACGCTTTAACTTTTGATATCAAAACAAAGGACATGAAAGAATCCGAAAAGCAGGCACAGGCTGTAATGGATTTTTACATGGGAAAAAAAATCGGCGATGTAACCATAAACGGTGAGTTTCAAAAATCCGGCAGCGGAGAAGAAATCTATTACAACTCCACGAGTAAAAGCGATTCAGGTAAAACAGTGAACATACTTGTTGTTGTAATGAAGCAGCTTGTCTCTGTTGTGATTATGCCTGATTAATGTAAAACTCACCGCTGTAAGTTCATGCCGCAGGTATGCCGATGATGGAGGCGTTATACTCCGGCAGGCTCAGTCCAGCGCCCCGCAGCGGGCGGTGCCCAGGTACACTGCAACCCTCAGCCCGCAAAGAGCACAAGCCGGGAGCTCGCTCGCCGCAGGCGG